>JAFEEX010000043.1 GCA_018240895.1 Pseudomonadota bacterium
GGCGTTGAGCGTGTCGAACACCGTTTCGATCAGGATGAAATCGGCCCCGCCCTCCACCAGCGCGGCGGCCTGTTCGTGATAGACATCGACCAGTTCGTCCCAATCGATTTCGCGGTAGCCGGGATCGTTGACATCGGGGCTGAGCGACAGGGTCTTGTTGGTCGGGCCGATTGCCCCGGCGACGAAGCGGGGGCGGCCATCGCCGGCCTGAAACTCGTCTGCCACCTTGCGGGCAAGCCGGGCGCTGGCCAGGTTGATTTCGCGAACCAGAGCCTCCGCACCATAGTCAGCCTGGCTGATGCGGTTGGCGGAGAAGGTGTTGGTTTCGGCGATATCCGCTCCCGCCTGAAAATAGGCGCGGTGAATCGCTTCGGGCACTTCTGGCCTGGTCAACGCCAGAATGTCGTTGTTGCCCTTCTGGTCCCGGGACAGGCCCAGCGAGCCGGCATAGTCGGCCTCGGTCAGGCCGCGGTTCTGGATTTCGGTGCCAAATGCGCCGTCGGTAATCAGGATGCGGCGGCTTGCTGCATCCAGCAGCGCGGCGCGTGCGGGGCTGGGCGTCAGGGTCATTGCGGGCGTACTCCCAGCAGGTGGCAGATCGCGTAAGACAGCTCTGCCCGGTTAAGCGTGTAAAAATGGAACTGGCGGACCCCGCCGGCGTAAAGCCGCCGCGACATTTCCGCAGCGACCGTGGCGGCGACAAGCTGGCGCGCGGCGGGCAGGTCATCCAGCCCCTCAAACAACCGGGCCAGCCAGTCGGGCACCGCGGTTCCGGTCATCCCGCTCATCCGTTGGACGGCGGCGAAATTGCTGACCGGCATGATTCCGGGAACGATCTCGGCCTCAATTCCCGCCGCTGCCGCCGCATCGCGAAAGCGGAAGAAGGTGTCGGGTTCAAAGAAGAACTGGGTGATCGCGCGGTCAGCCCCGGCGTCGATCTTGCGCTTCAGGTTGTCGAGGTCAGCGCTGGCGCTGGCGGCCTCGGGGTGGGTTTCGGGATAGGCCCCGACCGAGATTTCGAACGGGGCAATCGCCTTCAGACCCGCGACAAGATCGGCAGCGCTGGCATAGCCATCGGCGCGCGGTTCAAACTTTGCGCCAAGGGTCGGCGGATCGCCGCGCAGCGCGACAATGTGGCGCACCCCGATCTCCCAATAGGCGCGGGCGACCTCCTCGATCTCGGCCCGGCTGGCCTCTACGCAGGTCAGGTGCGCGGCGGCGGGGATGGTGGTTTCCTTGACGATCCGTTCAACCGTCGCATGGGTGCGCTCGCGCGTCGATCCGCCCGCGCCATAGGTCACCGAAACGAAGCGCGGGCCAAGCGGGGCCAGCGTCCCGATCGCTTCCCACAGGGTTTCCGCCATCTTTTCGGACTTGGGCGGAAAGAATTCGAACGACACGCCGATGTCGCCGTCCAACCCGGCAAACAAGGGGGAGGCCGCGGCGCGGCGTTGTTCGCTGAGGGTGTTCATGCGGTCTGGGTCTTTCGGGGCTGGGGCAGACCGCGCGCCGGCTCGCGCCGGGCGGTCCAGATCTTGACGGTCAGCGGCTTGCCGGGAAGGGCCACCGGCGGTGCCGGCGCATAACCGGCCTGGCTGAGCAGGGCGAGCATCTGTTCATCGGAAAAGCCCAGACGGGCATGGGCGTGGGCCGTGCGCAATTCTTCACGGTCATGCGCGGCGAAATCGATGATCGCCACCGTGCCGCCCGGGCGGGTAACCCGGGCCGCCTCGGCCAGCACGCTTTCGGGTTCCTGCGCATAGTGCAGAACCTGGTGGAACAGCACCGTATCATAGCTTTCCTGCGCGAAGGGCAGCGCGGCGAAATCGCCCTGAACCAGCTCGACCGTGTCGGCCGGCAGGTTCTGGAGCCGCGCGCGGGCGAGCCGGAGCATTTCCGGGCTGCGATCGAACGCGGTGATGCGCGACGCCTGCGGGGCGAACAGTTCGGCCATCCGCCCGGTGCCCGTCCCGACATCAAGCAGCGTGCCAAGCGAGGCCTGGCCAAGCGCCCGGGCCAGGGCCGCTTCAACCGGGCCATCCGCGCTGTGGAGGCCGCGCAGTACGTCCCATTCGGCGGCGTGGCGGGCGAAGTAGGTTTCTGCGCTGGTCTGGCGCGCCGCGCGGATCGCGGCGAGGTGACGGCGATCTTCCGCGCAGCGCGCCGCGAACCCGGCATCGTCATGTTCGGCCACCGCCAGCAGCCGCGCGGCGGCTGCGCCCAGCGGCGGTGCGCGATGTTCACCAATGGCGCTGCGCAGGAATACCCAGCTTCCTTCCTTGCGCCGTTCGGCCAGATCGGCATCGCACAGGATCCGGATGTGGCGCGATACCCGCGGCTGGCTTTGCCCCAGCACCTGGGCAAGCTCGCCCACCGCCAGTTCCATGGTGGAAAGCAGGCGCATGATCCGCAGCCGGGTGGGGTCCGCCAGCGCGCGCAGGGTGGGGTCAATCCGCATCGTCAGGCACATATAAAGAAATCTTTATATGTTTACAACTCCCGATGGGCGGAACCATCGGCGACCGCGCCGGGTTATGGTGTTGGCAGTGGCGGGCGGCTTGGCTAGTAACCGTACTGCTCCGGATGACAATCGCTGAAAATAGGCCCCTGATCGAAAGCCCGACTGATGAAAAGATACGCGCAGCTTGCCTTCACCTTTGCCGCCGCCCTGGCGCTTTCCGCCTGCGGCAGCAGCGAAAGCGCGAAGGAAGAGGCGCAGCCGGACAATGTTGAAATGCCGGCGGAAGAAGCCATGGGCGATGTTGCAGCGACCCCGGTGGCGGACCCGTCCGCGAATGCGGTTGATGCCGCGCCTGCCACCGATGCCGCCCCCGCCGTCGAACCGGCACCTGCGCCAACGGCCAAGCCCCAGGCCGCCAAGCCAAAGCCCTGATCGCCATGCGCGCGGTGCAATTATTGCTGCCCTTGTGCCTGCTGGGCCTTGGGGCGTGTCAAAAGGCTGATACCGCGCCGGGGCCCGGCGGGGTAACGGTGGGAGAGGCGCGCGCGCTCGATGATGCGGCGCAGATGATCGAGGATCAGCGACCGTCGCCCAACGCTGTGCCCGCGCCGCCCCCATCCGCCACGGCCAGTCCTGCACCACCGGCCACCGGCTCCGCCAAACCCGCCGGTTGATTTTCGCGAGCGCCCTCGTAATAGCCACTTTAAGCGCGCGGTTAAACGAAGGGATTCGCACGGTGGGAATGCTTGAGGGCAAGGTTGTTGCCATAACCGGCGCAGGACGCGGGGTGGGGCGAGAGATCGCGCTGCTCTGCGCCGGCCACGGCGCGGCGGTGGTGGTCAACGATCCGGGAGTTGGCGGCGGCGGCGAAGGCGGCGATGCCGGACCCGCGCAGGAAACGGTGAACGACATCGTCGCGGCGGGCGGAAAGGCCCACGCCAACCTCGCCTCGGTGGCCGACCCCGTCGGCGCGGCAAGCATCATTGAGGATGCCGTGCAGCGCTTTGGCCGGATCGACGCAGTGGTCAACAACGCCGGAATCTTGCGCGACACGATCTGGCACAAGATGAGCCATGAAGACTGGCGCGCGGTGATCGACGTGCACCTCAACGGTGCATTCAACGTCAGCAAGGCGGCGACGCCCTATTTCCGTGAGCAGCAATCGGGCAGCTTCATCCATTTCACCAGCACCAGCGGGCTGATCGGCAACATCGGCCAGGCGAATTATTCGGCGGCTAAGCTGGCGATCGTTGGCCTGTCGCAGTCGATTGCGCTCGACATGGCCCGCGCCGGGGTGCGCTCCAATTGTATCGCGCCTTTCGCGTGGAGCCGGATGACCGCCTCGATCCCCGCCGAAACACCCGAGCAGAAGGAACGCGTCGAACGGCTGAAGACAATGAGCGCGGACAAGATTGCGCCTTTGGTGGTCTATCTCGCCTCGGATGCCAGCAAGGACGTGACCAACCAGATCTTCGCGGTGCGCAAGAACGAAATCGTGCTGTTTGGCAAGCCGCGTCCGGTGCGCTCGATGACCAAGCTGGAAGGCTGGACGCCCGAGGCGATTGCCGACGAGCTGATCCCCAGCTTCCGCCCGAGCATGGCCCGCGCCGATGAGGTTTCGGCCCACGTCTTCCCTTACGATCCGATCTGAGGAACGCTGCATGAGCACCGTCAATCCCGGCATGGACGCCGACGTTTTCGACCAGTTCATCGAGCAGCTTCAGCGCTATGTGCGCGAGCGGCTGGTTCCGGCCGAGAAGGAAATCGTCGAGACCGACCAGATCCCTCAGGCGATCCTCGACGAGATGCGCGACATGGGCCTGTTCGGCCTGACCATGCCCGAGGAATACGGCGGCGCGGGGATGAACATCCAGCAATATACCCGCACCATCCGCGAACTGAGCTATGCCATGCCCTGCTACCGATCGATCACTTCGATCAACATCGGCATGGTCTGTTCCGCGCTGAAGAACGGCGGGACCGAGGCGCAGAAGGCCGAATGGCTGCCGCGCCTTGCCGGGGGCGAAGTCGCCAGCTTTGGCCTGACCGAACCCGGCTCGGGATCGGATTCGGCGGCGATGCAGACCATGGCGGTGCGATCGGGCAATGGCTGGGTGCTCAACGGCACCAAACGCTACATCACCAATGCACCGATGGCCGGGGTCGCGCTGATCATGGCGCGCACGCACAAGGAGGCGCTGCCCAAGAATGCCCACGTTTCGGCCTTCCTGATGCCGATGGACACGCCCGGCGTTTCGGTTGGCAAAAGCGACAAGAAGATGGGCCAGGCCGGCAGCCACATCGCCGATATCATCATGGAGGACGTTCGCTTGCCTGCCGATGCCCTGCTCGGGCTTGAGGAGGGCAAGGGCTTTATCACGGCGATGCAGAGCCTGGATAACGGGCGGCTCTCGGTCGGTTCGGCGGCGGCGGGATATGCCCGGCGCGCGCTGGACAGCGCGCTGCGCTATGCCAACGAACGCAAGGCCTTTGGCGAACCAATCGCCAATTTCCAGCTGATCCAGCAGATGCTGGCGGACAGCGAGATCGAGATCTACGCCGCCGAATGCATGCTGGAAGACGCCGCCCGCCGCGCCGATGCAGGGGAAAAGGTGCTGCGCCAGGCCGCCGCGGCCAAGGTCTTCGCCACGGAGATGTGCGGCCGCGTGGTTGACCGGGTTGTGCAGATCTATGGCGGGGCGGGCTACTTGGCCGAATACGACGCCGAACGCTTCTTCCGCGATGCCCGGATATACCGGATCTACGAAGGCACTACCCAGATCCTCCAGCTTCAAATCGCCAAGCATATGCTCCGCGAATGGGCAGCCAACCAATGATCCTCCCCTTCAGGGGAGGGGGACCGGCCGCAGGCTGGTGGAGGGGCACAGGCCGGTGGTCCTGCCCCTTCGATGACGCGATCAGCCGCGCCTGCCCCTCCACCATGCTTCGCATGGTCCCCCTCCCCGCGCCGGGGAGGAACTGATGTACGACATTCTGACCGGGCTTTCGGTGGTCGAGGTGTCGTCCTTCGTCGCTTCACCCACCGCCGGGCTCTACATGGCGCAGTTCGGCGCCGACGTGATCCGGGTCGACCAGATCGGCGGCGGGCAGGACTTCAAACGCTGGCCGGTGACGCGCGACAACGATTCGCTGAGCTGGGAAAACCTCAATCGTGCCAAGCGCAGCCTTGCTCTTGACCTGACCCGGCCCGAGGGACGCGAGCTGCTGGTTGAGCTGTGCCGCAAGGTCGGCAGCCTGATCACCAACCTGCCCGCCAAAGGCTTCCTGGCTCATGACCGGATCGCCGAGGGGCGCGCTGACATGGTGACGGTGCGGGTGATGGGCTGGCCCGATGGTTCGGTCGCGCTCGATTACACCGCCAACGCCGCGGTCGGTTACACCGCGCTGACCGGCCCGGTGGAAGACCCGCGCCCGGTCAATCATGTGTTGCCCGCGTGGGATTTGCTGACCGGTGCCTATGCCGCCTTTGCCCTGCTGGCGGCGGTGCGGCGGCGCGAGCAGACCGGGCTGGGCGGTGAGGTGCGCCTGCCGCTCACTGACATCGCGATGGGTTCCGCCGCCAACATGGGCCGCATTGCCGAAGTGCTTTATACCGGCAAGGATCGCGAGCGGCTGGGCAATGCGGTGTTCGGCACGATTGGCCGCGATTTCGTCACGCGTGACGGGGTGCGGCTGATGGTGGTCGCGATCAACGAGCGTCAGTGGCAGGGGCTGATCAAGGCCTTGAACATCGCCCCCGCCATGACCGCGATCGAGGCGGAGCGGGGTGTCAGCTTCGCCGATGATGATGGAATGCGTTTCACGCACCGCGATGCGATTTTCGCGGTGATCGAACGGGAAGTGGCGCGATACGATCACGCCGATCTGGTAGCGCTGCTTGATGCCAACGCGGTTGTCCACGGCCCTTACCGGACCATGGTGGAGGCGGTTGATGACCCGCGCCTCGTCACCGCCAACCCGATGTTCACTGCCACTGCCGACAACCCCAGCGGCTTTGCCTATCCCGCTGCTGGCGCCTTTGCCACGCTGCCGGCCATGGAGCGCAAAGCCCCCGCCCCCGCCCCGCGCAACGGGCAGCATAGCGAGGCGGTGCTGGCCGATGTGCTGGGGCTGTCCCCGGGGCAGATCGGCCATCTGATCGATCAAGGCCTGGTGGGGAGCGGATAACCACAACAACACCCGTTCGTGTCGAGCGCAGTCGAGACACGGGCGCGCAACGTGTCTCGACTGCGCTCGACACGAACGGACTCAAGGGATCAATTCATGACCAAACTTCGCCCAAGTGAATTGAGGAGGGCCGCCATTGTCGCCCCGATCCGCACCGCCGTTGGCAAGTTCGGCGGCAGCCTGGCGCCGCTCACCGCCGGGGAACTGGGCGCTACGATCCTGAAGGCACTGATCGAGCGCACCGCGATCGATCCATCCCGCGTCGATGATGTGGTGTTCAGCCAGGGCTATGGCAATGGTGAGGCGCCGTGCATCGGCCACTGGTCATGGCTCGCCGCGGGCTTGCCCGAACAGGTGCCGGGTTATCAGCTTGACCGGCGCTGCGGCTCCGGCCTGCAGGCGGTGGTCAACGCGGCGATGATGGTCCAGACCGGGATGAGCGACGTGGTCGTTGCGGGCGGGTGCGAATCGATGTCCAACGTCGAGCATTACTCGACCGAGATTCGCAAGGGCGTGCGCGCCGGGAACCTCACCCTGCATGATCGGCTGACCCGGGGCCGGGTGATGAGCCAGCCGATCGAACGCTATGGCGTGATTTCGGGCATGATCGAGACGGCGGAAAACCTGGCGAAGGACTGGAACATCAGCCGCGAGGCGTGTGACGCCTATGCCGTGCGCAGCCATCAGCGCGCCGCCGCCGCCTGGGCCGGGGGCAAGTTCGATGACGAACTGGTCCCGGTGTCGATCCCGCAGAAGAAGGGCGATCCGGTGGTGTTCGATCACGACGAGGGCTACCGCGCCGATGCGACGATGGAATCGCTGGGCAAACTGCGCCCGCTTGAGGGCGGCGTCGTGACGGCGGGCAACGCCAGCCAGCAGAACGATGCCGCCGCCGCCTGTCTGGTCGTGGCAGAGGACAAGCTGGAAGAACTGGGGCTAGAACCGATCGCCTGGTTCCATTCGTGGGCGGCGGCGGGGTGCGACCCCAGCCGCATGGGCTTCGGCCCGGTCCCGGCGACCGAACGGCTGTTCGCCCGCAACGGCCTGTCGTGGAGCGACATTGGCCTGATCGAACTTAACGAGGCTTTCGCCCCGCAGGTTCTGGCCTGCCTCAAGGGCTGGGGCTGGGCGGACGATGACAGCCGGCTTGATATGCTCAACGTCAACGGTTCGGGCATCTCGCTGGGCCATCCGATCGGGGCCACCGGCGGGCGCATTCTGGCCAACCTGACGCGCGAGATGCAGCGCCGCGACGTGAAGTACGGGCTTGAGACGATGTGTATCGGCGGCGGCCAGGGCATCGCCGCGGTGTTTGAACGTGCCTGAATGCCTGGACGCGGCGCGGCACTATCGCGATGCGGCGCGTAGCGCTGCGGCGGGGATCGATCCCGCCAACCAGCGCGCGCATCACGGCTTTGCCTGGATCGCCACCAGTGTTGCCGCGCTGGAGGCGGTGGCGGTGTGGGAGGCGGCGGGCGGCGGGGCCAATCCGGTCGACGCGCTGGTCGCCCGCCTCGCCTTTGCCGAAACGATCGCGCAATTGGCCGGCGGCTTGCCGATGGGGCAGAACGAACTGGTGCGCCCCGCCGATCTGGGGCTGGGCACGGCAGCCGCGCAGCTTGTTTCTGCCTGCGCCGAACTGCTCGAAGCCGATCATGCCCCGACCCGCGCTGCACTGGCCGAAGCGCTCTCCGCCGGGCACTGGCCGAGCGAGACGCTCCACGATGCTGAGCTTGACGCAATCCGCGATCAGTTCCGCAAGTTCACCGAGGCGGAGGTGCTGCCGCACGCGCACAAATGGCACCTTGCGAACGATCTGATTCCCGACGCGACCGTGCAGGCGATGGCCGATCTCGGCACCTTCGGGGTCTGCATCCCTGAGGAATACGGCGGCCTTGGCCTGGGCAAGCTGGTGATGTGCCTCGTCACCGAGGAATTGTCGCGCGGGTGGATCGGGGCGGGTTCGCTCGGCACCCGCAGCGAAATCGCGGGCGAGCTGATCGCGATGGGTGGCACGGCGGAGCAGAAGACGCAGTGGCTCCCCCGGATCGCGAGCGGCGAAGTGCTGCCGACCGCCGTGTTCACCGAACCCGATGTCGGATCGGACCTCGGCTCATTGCAAACCCGGGCGCGTCTGGAAGATGGCCGATGGATCATCGACGGGGCCAAGAACTGGATCACGCACGCCGCCCGCTCCGATCTGATGACCCTGCTCGCCCGTACGGTTTCCGACGCGCGGGGCTATGCCGGGCTGTCGATGCTGCTGGTCCCCAAGCCGCGCGGCAGCGAAGGCGACGCCTTCCCCGCCACGGGCATGACCGGCAGCGAGATCGAGGTGCTGGGCTATCGCGGGATGCGCGAATATGCGTTGCAATTCGATGGCATGACGGCCCCCGCCGACGCGCTGCTCGGCGGCGAGGAAGGGCAGGGTTTCAAACAGTTGATGCGCACTTTCGAGGGTGCCCGCATCCAGACCGCCGCGCGTGCCGTGGGAGTGGCGCGCCGGGCGCTGGAATTGGGGCTGGATTATGCCGTCACCCGCAAACAGTTCGGCAAGGCGCTGGTCCAGTTTCCTCGCGTGGCCGACAAGCTGGCGATGAGCCTCACCGACCTGATCATGGCGCGCGAGCTGACTTACGCCGCCGCGCGGGCCAAGGATCTGGGCAAGCGCTGCGACATAGAAGCAGGCATGGCCAAGCTGCTCGCCGCGCGGGCGGCGTGGAGCAATGCCGACGCCGCGCTGCAGATTCACGGCGGCAACGGCTATGCCCTGGAATATGAGATCAGCCGGGTGCTGTGCGACGCGCGCATCCTCAACATCTTTGAAGGCGCGGCGGAGATTCAGGCCCAGGTGATCGCCAAGGGGCTGTTGGAGGGGCGGAATTGATGAGCGAGTGGCAGGACTGGATCGGGCGTGAGGAACTGCGCCACGACCGGATTGATCCGGGCATGGCCGCCCGCTGGCTGGCGACGCTCGATCGCGTGGCTCCGGCCGATGGCTCCGCGCCGCAGGGCCTGCACTGGTGCCTGTGCCTGCCCGACGCGCCAACCGCCGCGCTGGGGGAGGACGGCCATCCGCGCCGTGAAGACGATACCGCCAGCTTCCTTCCGCCCTTGCCCCTGCCGCGCCGGATGTGGGCATCGAGCAAGGTTGAATTCCTGACCCCGTTGCGCGTCGGCGAAGCGGTAACCCGCACCTCGCGCCTTGCCTCTGTTACCGAGAAAAGCGGCAGCTCTGGCCGCCTGATCTTCGTTGAGGTTGAACACGAAACGCGCGGCGACCACGGCGTCGCGGTGCGTGAGGTGCAATCGCTGGTCTATCGCGAGCCTGCCGCCACCGGAACGCCACCCGCGCCGCCGCCGCTGGGCACCGCGCGTTTCGATCCAGGTGATTGGTCCGCCCACCGCGCGCTGGTGCCGGACGAGCCGCTGCTATTTCGCTATTCCGCGCTGACCTTCAACAGCCATCGCATCCACTATGATCTGCCTTACGCCACGGGCGCGGAAAACTACCGTGGGCTTGTCGTTCACGGTCCGCTCACCGCCACCCTGCTGCTTGATCTCGCGCAGCGCGAATTGGGCGACAACGCGCTGAAAAACTTTGCATTCCGCGGTGTATCTCCGGCCATCTGCGGGGAAATGCTGCACCTTGTGCTGCGCAGCACAGATGCAGCATGGGAACTGGGTGCCTTCGCCGCTGATGGACGTCAGGTAATGAGCGCCAGCGCGGCTGTCTGATCAGTCCAGCCGCACCTTGCCGCGCCCGGCCTTGACCGCGCCGCGCTTTTTCTTGCCATCGAGCCGTTCGGCCTTGTTGATCCGGTTGAGGCGGCTTTTGGCGCGCTTTTCGGGCAGGTTGAACGCCTCCTCGATCAGGGCGGCAAGGCGCGCACGCGCGTCTTCGCGGTTGGCTTCCTGCGTGCGGAACCGCTGCGCTGTCAGCACCAGTTCCCCCTTGGCGGTCATCCGGCTTCCAGCAAGTTGCCTGATCCGCTGGAACACCTCGACCGGCAGGCGCAAGGCATAGACATCAACGCGAAGCTGCACCGCGCTTGCTACCTTGTTGACGTTCTGGCCGCCCGGGCCGGATGAAGTGATGAAAGCCTCGCTTGCCAGCGCCAGGGCGCGGGCAGTGGCGTCATGCGCAGAGATCGTCATCGCCAAACCCAAGAGCAGCAAAGTCCGCCGGCAACGGAGCCACGGCGGAGATGGCGGGCTTGCCATCACGCTGCACGGTCAAGGCGCGGGCGTGAAGCATGGTGCGGGCCGCGCCCTGACCGTTCCCATAGACCGGATCGCCGAGCAGCGCCTTGCCCAGCCCGGTAAGGGCGTGGACACGGATCTGGTGCGTGCGTCCGGTCTCGGGCCGGAACTCGATCAGGGTGTTGCCGCCGCGCTCCGCCAGCTTGCGCCAGTGCGTGACTGAAGGTTTTCCCTTCTTCGCCGCGATCATCCGCCAGCCCTTTTCGGCGCTGGAGATTTTGGTCAGCGACAGCGTGATGGTTCCCTCCGCCTCGGCCAGCGCGCCGGCGACAATGCCGAGATAGACCTTGTCCACCTGACGCGCTTCGAAAGCGGCGGAAAAGCGCTTCAGGGCCTTGGGGTTGCGGGCCAGCAGCAGGCAGCCAGAGGTGTCAATGTCGATCCGGTGAACCGGAGCCGGCACGCGCTGAAAGCCGAGTTTCAGGGCATCGAGATGGTTTTCCAGGCTCTGCCCCCCGGCGCGCGGACGCTCGATCGGCAGGCCGGCGGGCTTGTCGATGATCAGGGCTTCACCGTCTTCGTAGAGGATCGGGATCGCGTTCATGCCACCGCCCTTGCTATCCGGCGCATCGCTTCGTCCAGCTTGGCATCGTCGGCTGCAAAGCTGATGCGGAAACCAGCCCCGCTGCCGAAGGCGGAGGCGGCGACCACCGCGACGCCGTGGTCAAGCAGGTGAAGGCACAATGCCTCATCATCGCCAAACCGTTCCGTCAGCGGCGCGGCGTCAACCATGCAATAGAATGCGCCGTCGGGCACCGGCGTCGACAGGCCCGCAATGGCGTTGATTGCCGTCACTACAGAATCGCGCCGGGCGCGGAACCGCTCGCGCCAGTCGAGCAGGAAGTCCTGCGGCCCTTCAAAGGCCGCGACGGCGGCAGCCTGGCTGACCGAGGCGGGATTGCCCGAGGAATGCGATTGCAGCTTGGCCATGGCCTTGATCAGCCATTCCGGCCCGGCCGCCACGCCGATGCGAAAGCCGGTCATTGCGTGGCTTTTCGATACGCCCGATACGGTGAGAATCCGGTCGGCCAATGCGGGGCATTCCACCGCCAATGTGGCGTGAGCGCCCGGGGTGTAGCGCAGCGGTGCGTAGATATCATCGGACAGGACCAGCACCTGCGGATGGCGCGCCAGCACCCCGCCCAAGGCCCGCAATTCCTCCGCCGGATAGGTTGCCCCGGTTGGATTGCCCGGGCTGTTGAGCAGCAGCCAGCGGGTGCGCGGGGTGATCGCCGCCTCCAACTGGGCGGGCGTGATCCGAAATCCGCCGCTCGCGCCGGTTGGCAGGGCGACCACCTCCGCTCCGACAAAGCGGGCGATTTCGGGATAGCTGACCCACCATGGCGCGGGGATGAGCACCTCGTCACCGGGATCGAGCGTTGCAAGCAGCGCGTGAAAGATTGCCTGCTTGCCCCCGGCGCTGACAATCACCTGCGCTGACGGAACAGTGATGCCCAGATCGCGCTTGAAGTGCAGCGCCGCCGCCTCGCGCAGGCGCTGGGTTCCGGCGACCGGGGTATAGCGGGTGTCACCGGCGTCAAGCGCGGCCTTGGCGGCAGCGATTACGTGGGGCGGGGTGGCAAAGTCCGGCTCGCCCACCGACAGCGAAATGATGTCGCGGCCCATGGCACGTAGCTCGCTCGCGCGGTCAGTCATCGCAGTGGTGCGCGATGGCGCGATCCGGGAAAGGGCTTGCGACAATTTCACAGCAGCCGCGCCGGCATCAGCCCGCGCAGGGCATTGCCGGCGAGGAAGCCGCCGGCCAGGTCATCAACGGTAAGCTCAGCCTCACGGGCGCGGCCCGCTTCGATCAGCGATCGGCGCAGCACGCCGGGCAGCAGGCCCAACCGCGCGGGCGGGGTCAGCAACACGCCGTCACGCTCGACGAACAGGTTGGTGAAGCAGCCTTCGGTGACCAGCCCGTCATCGCGCACCAGCACCGCTTCCTGCGCCCCGGCATCGCGGGCGATGGCAAGGCCGAGATCGTAGAATCCCCGGTCGCTGCTCTTGTGGCGCAGCCGCCAGTCCCCGCTGTCGACAGGCTGGCGCAGCACCGCGCAAATCAATGGCTCGGTCAGCGGCACGGGCAACTCGCCCAGTTCGAGCGTATGGGCTCCGCTGCGCGCCAGGCTGAGGCGGAGGCGGGCCGGGGCTTCGGCATCGAAGCACAGCGCCTGGATCGCATTGCGCACGGCATGGCGATCAAAGGCGAAGCCCAGTTCGGCCGCGCTGGCCTTAATCCGCTCAAGATGGAGTTCGAGCAGCGGCACGCCCTCGTCAGGCGTAAAGCGCATCGTCTCGATCAGATCGGCACCCCCAGCGCCCAAACGCACGAATCCCCCTTTGACCAGGCATTCGCGCCATTCGGCAAGACAGTCCGAATCCGCCACGATTGCCGAGCCGACACCCAATACCGCCCGGCCCCGTCCATTTTCCCCGGGGGTAAGGCGCAGGGTCCGGATTGCCACATTGAAAGCCGTGTCGGAAGCCCCGCTTTCGCCCGGTGGGTCGATCCGGCCGATCGCGCCGCAATAGGGGCCGCGCGCGTCGCGTTCATTGGCCTGGATCAGTTCCATCGCCCGGATCTTCGGCGCGCCGGTAATCGATCCGCAGGGAAACAGCGCGCGGATCAGGTCAGCCGCGCCCTTGTCAGGGCTGAGGCGGGCCTGGATCGTCGTCACCATCTGATGAACCGTGGGGTAGCTTTCGACCGCGAAGGGCCGGTCAACCGTCACGCTGCCCGCCTCGGCCACGCGCGACAGATCGTTGCGCATCAGATCGACGATCATCAGGTTTTCGGCCCGGTCCTTGGCCGAATGAGCCAGCTCATCATGCAGGGCCTTGTCCTCGGCCTGGTTGCGGCCGCGCGGTCTGGTCCCCTTCATGGGTTTGACGCGCGCACCGCCGTCCTTGAGCGCGAAAAACAGCTCGGGTGAGAGGCTGAGCAGCCAGTGCGAGCCATCGAACAGCACTCCGCCATAACCGGCCCCGGCCGCCGGACGCAGCGCGGCATAAAGCGCTAGCGGATCGCCGCGATAGGAGCCGGCCAGGGGGAAGGTCAGGTTGGCCTGATAGATGTCGCCAGCCGCAATCGCTTCTTCCAGCGCGTTGAAAGCCCGGGCATAACCACCGGGCGTCAGTTGCGGGTCCAGCGGGCCAACGCTGGCCGGGGCTGCGTCGGCGCGATCGGCCAGCCAGGCGGGCACATCCGCCGCGGCAATTGCCTGATAGTCGCGAAAGGCACCAAACCACAGAAGCGGCCCGTTCGCCCCGCTTCGCGCATCGGCGAGCGGACCGAGCCGCGGTTCGAGCGACAGTCCCGCTTCATAGGCAAGATAGCCGGCCAGATGGTGCCCATCGCGCCGCAACGCTTCGACGCGCGCCAGCGCGGACGGCACATCGCCGCCGCGCCGCGCCACCACCACCTCGACCGGGGCATCATAAAGCCGGGCCTGACTGGCCCCTTCGGGCCGGGCATCGTCTAGCAGGAGGAATGGAGCGGGCATGGTCGGCTGGCTTCTAGCGAGGCTTTGCCGCTGTGGCAAAAGGCTGCGTGTTGGAAGGGACGGCAGATGCCCAGCCGCTGCCCGGAAGCACGGAACAAGAGGGCGGGCAGCGGCATTGATCGAAACCCAGGTACCTTTCGTCGAGCGAGGAGGTTGCATTTGAAACTTTCGTGGTTGAGGGGCGCATTGGTCCATGCCGACTTGCGCGAGGGTTCTTCATGCGATTTTCGATGTTCCGCCTGCTCTTTGCCACGGCGCTGGTTTCCCCGCTGATTGGCACGCCAGCATTGGCCCAATCGGTGGCCCAACCTGCGGCAGTTACGCCGGCCTTTCCCGCCGGGCAGCTCAGCGACGCGGTAAAGCCGGTCGCCTATCGGCTCGACCTGACGGTCGATCCCGACCGCGAGAGGTTTTCGGGCAAGGTCGAAATTGACACAGCGCTGAAGGCGCCCGGCACTTACGTCGATCTGCATGGCCGTGATCTGGCGATGCACAAGGCTGTCGCAACTGCGGGCGGCAAGACCTTCGTCGGCACCTGGAGCCAGCTCGATCCCACCGGCGTTGCGCGCCTGACCTTTGCCGAACCGCTTCCGGCCGGACCCGTTACCTTTGCGTTTGATTATGACGCCGCGTTCCAGTCCGGCCCGGCCGGAATGTTCCGCGTCAAGGTTGGCGATGACTGGTATGCTTGGACCCAGTTCGAATCGATCGATGCGCGCGCGGCCTATCCCTCGTTCGATCAACCCGGATACAAGCAGCCGTTCACCGTCACGCTGCGGACCAAGCCCGGACAGGTCGCGGTCAGCAATGCGCCGGAAGTGTCCAGGACGCTGGAAAACGGGCTGGAAGTTCACCGCTTTGCCCAAACCCTGCCGCTGCCGACCTATCTGGTGGCAATGATGGTTGGCCCGTTTGCCACGCTGGAAGGCGCGGTGCCCCCAACGCCGCAGCGCGCCCAGCCGCTTCCCCTGCGGATCGTCACCACCCGGCAGAATGCCAAAAACATGGCCTTTGCGCTGGCGGGATCGCAGGGGATCGTCCAGCATCTTGAAGCCTATTTCAACCAGCCCTTCCCCTATCCCAAGCTGGACCAGATCACCACGCCGATCCTGCCCGGGGCGATGGAGAATGCCGGGGCGGACCTTTATGCCGATCCGATCCTGATCATGGATGAAAAGGCATCCACCGGCCAAAAACGCATCTTCGGCATGGTTGTGGCGCACGAACTGGCGCACCAATGGTTCGGCGATCTGGTTACTCCAGCATGGTGGGATGACATCTGGCTGAACGAAAGTTTCGCCAACTGGATGGGATACCGCATCGGCAACGAATGGCGGCCTGATCTGAACATCGGGGCCGGGGCCCGGGTGGAAGCCTTCGCCGCGATGGGCACCGATGCCCTGGTCGCTGGCCGGGCAATCCATCAGCCGATTACCACCAACGCCCAGATCGATGAAGCGTTTGACACGATCACCTATGGCAAGGGCGGGCAGGTTGTGGCGATGATCGCCGGTTATATGGGTGATGAGAAGTTCCGTGATGGGGTGCGCCGCTATATGACGGCGCACCGTTATGGCAATGCCACCAGCAAGGAGTTCTTCGCGGCCATGGCGGAGGCTGCCGGGGATCCCCGCATCGTTCCGGCGATGCAGAGCTTTACCGATCAGCAGGGCGTGCCGCTGGTCACCTTCACCCCGGCGAAAAACGGCACCTATGCGGTGAGCCAGAGCCGCTATGTCCGGCTGGGCACCAATGGCCCCGATACGCGCTGGGGCGTCCCGCTGTGCGTCCGGCGTCTTGGCGCTACGAAGCAGACCTGCCAGATACTCGATGACAGCAGCGGGACGATCAGCGTGCCGGGTGCGGGCGCACTGGTGCCCAATGCCGGGGGCACCGGCTATTACCGGTTCGAATTGCCGGCGCGGGATTGGAACGCCCTGATTGCGCGGGCCGCCGCCTTGCCCGGCGGTGAAGCCCTGGCGCTCAGCGATTCGCTCTTCGCCAGCTTCCAGGCCGGGCGCGCAGCGCCTGATCAGCTGATTGCCGCGGCGCGCGAATTGTCGCGGAACAAGGACAGCTATGCCAGCGCATCCGGGTTTGACCGGCTGCAAAGCCTTTATGTCAGCGGGCTGATGGATGACGCTGGCAAGGCGGGCTATCGCCGTGTGCTCGAAGCCGAATTCAAATCCCGGCTTGCCGCCATGGGGTTTGATCCGCGCGCCGGTGCCTATGCCCAGGAAGACCCGCAGCGTTCCGAACAGCGCGTCCAGATCGTCAACCGGTTGGCGAACGTTGCGCGCGATCCGGCGCTGCGTCAGCAGATCGGTGCGGCGACACGGTCATGGCTGGGTGGCAACAATGCCGCGCTGGACCGGGCATGGCTTGAGGCCGGCCTTGGCGTGCTGATCGACGAAGGCGGGATTGGCGTGGCCAAACAGCTGGTAGAAAAGGCTATGGCATCGCAGGATCCGGTGGTTCGGCCGGCGCTGCTCACCGCGATCGGGGCCAGTGGCCGCGCCGATGTGGCGCACTGGGTGCTGGACGACTTCACTGACAAGCGGCTGCGCCCGGTTGAACGCCTGAGCCTGATCACCGGCGTTTCCATCAATATGGACACCCGCGATATCGGCTTTGACTGGATCAAGGCCAACCTCGATCAGTTGATGACCAGCAGTGGCGGCATATTCTTTTCCGCGCGTCTGCCCAGCATTGTCGGCGTTGCATGTTCGGCGCAGCGCGCAGATGAGATCGCGGCATTGATGCAGCCGCGGCTGGCCGGCAAGACCGGAGGGCTGGAACTTGCCCGCACCGTCGAGCGCGTGCGCAGTTGCGGCAAGCTGAAGGATGCGCGCGGAGCCGAAGTTTCGCAGGCCTTCGCCCGGCAGAAGTGAGGGCTGCCCTGAAGCGTAGGCTTCAACGCAGCGGCAGGCGGATCGTTGCGGCAAGACCGGTGGTTGCGCCGCTCGTATCGTGGCGGTTGACCAGTTCAAGCTGGCCGCCATGCTGTTCGGCGATGGCGCGGGCCAGGGCCAGGCCAAGGCCGGCCCCGCCGGTTGCCGTGTTGCGCGATGGATCGCCGCGGGTGAAGGGTTCCTGCATCCGGGCGATGTCTGCTGCGGGAATGCCCGGCCCGTCATCATCCACCCGGATCAGAACATTGCCGCCATCGCGGGCCATGGTGATCCGCGCAACCTTGCCATAACGCAGCGCGTTGGAAACCAGATTGCGCAGCGCCCGCCGCAGCCAGGTGGGGCGCAGCGGCATGGCCAGCCGCTCGGTCGGCTCAAAGCTCACCGGCTCGCCCAGATCCTCGTATTCTTCGGCAACCTGTGAAACCAGCGCCGAAAGCTCGGTCGGCTCCAGCGGATCGCTTGGCCGCCCGACCCGGGCGAGCGAGAGGATATCATCCAGCGACCGGACAATGTCCTCTATCGTCGCGGCCATGCGGCTGCGCTCGCTTTCGTTCTCCACGCTCTCGATCCGCACCCGCAGCGCGGCAAGCGGGGTTTTGAGATCATGCCCGATCGCGCCGAGCATCACATCCTTCTCATCCAGCAGCGACGCGATCCGCGCTTCCATGGCATTGTGGGCCACAATCAGCCGTCGCACGTCTTCGGGGCCCTGGGGCTCAAGCTGTCCGCCCGCATCGCGGGTGGCGGCAAATTGCTCAACCCGGTCGGTCAGCGCCTGAAGCGGCCGGGTCAGCCGGCCCAGGATCAGCGCGATCACGCCCACCAGCAAGGCATAAAGCAGCAAGGTCTGGCCGATCAGCGAAAGGGACAGCGCGCGCTCAACCGGGGGAATCGGCACGCGCACCACCAGCCAGCCGCGCCCCTGTGAAAGCTCGACCCCCGCCACCATCATTTGGGTCGGCCGGTCGGGGTGAGGATTGCCGCGAAGCTGGGCTCGCAATACATAGCGGTGCACCATCCGCGGATCACCTTTCAGCGCCCGCCGGACGACAACCACATCGCCCAGGCTGATATCCTGATCGGCCATGACTCGGCGCAGTTCCCGCTCCGCGCGGACCTGCCGCCGCTCTCCCGGCAGCACCGGGCTGATGTTCGTTCTTTCCACGCGAAGCTGGCGGTCGCCGCCAAAGCCCATGTGCGGCGGGGGATCATCGCCGCCAAACTGGCCGTCTTCACGATCGGCGGCAAACAGGCGCAGCGCGGCGGTGTGGACGATGCCCGCTTCGCGCCGGTCATTCTGGGCGGTATAAAGCAAAATCCCGCTGATTGTCTGGGCCAGCAGCAGCGCCAGGGCAATCGCCAGCAGCAATTGCCCCTGCAAGCGGCGCGGCCACAGGCGGCGAAGGAAAAGGGGCAGGCCGGTCACGGTTGCCGCGTCAGTTGGCGGCAACCCGGCGGACATCGGCGGCCAGCATATAACCGCCGCCCCAGACCGTCTGGATCAGGGTGGGGTTGCGGCTGTCAACCTCGATCTTGCGTCGCAGACGGCTGACCTGATTGTCCACCGCCCGGTCGAACAGGTGGGCCTCGCGGCCCTGGACCATGTCCAGCAGACGGTCGCGGTCAAGCACCCGGCGGGGATGTTCGACAAAAGCCATCAGCAGGCGGAACTCAACCGAAGAGATGGTGACCAGCGCGCCCTGCGGATCGGTCAGTCGCCGTTTGAGCGGATCAAGCCGCCAGCCTTCGAATTCGAGCAACTCGTCTTCAGCCGGGGCACTGCCGCCGCCCTTGACGGCGCGGCGCAGGACCGAGCGAATGCGGGCAACCAGTTCACGCGGCTCAAACGGTTTGACCACATAATCGTCCGCGCCGATTTCCAGCCCGACGATGCGGTCCGTTGCCTCACCCCGGGCGGTCAGCAGGATCGTCGGGATGGCGCGGGTTTCCGACAGGTGCCGGCACAGCGACAGCCCGTCTTCGCCCGGCATCATGATGTCGAGCAGAACCAGATCGGGCGTTCCGTCGCGCAGCCGGCTTCGCGCCTCTGCTGCGCTTGCGGCTTCGGTAACGGCAAACCCCTGGCGTGAGAGGTACTCGGCCAGGGGTTCGCGCAGCGCTGCCTCATCATCGACGAGGAGGATGCGTGATTGCGTCACATCGTCCATACGGCCTGCCGGACGCGCAGCGATCAGTTGGCAGGCGGTGGGGGCGGCGGCATATCGCCATCGGGCGCGCCGCGCATGGCCTTCATCTGGGGCCGCATCTTGGCAAAGGCGGCCTTGCGCTCTTCGGGGGTCAGCTTGCCGTCATGATTGGTGTCGGCTGCATCGAAGCGCTTCAGCGCGGCGTCCACAGCTTGCTGCCTGGTCATCGCGGTGCCGGCCATCGGTCCCATGCCGCCATCCCCATGATGGCCGCCCATCCGGTGACCACCCATGCGCCGGCCTTCACCGCCGCCCATTCCGTGTTCTTCACCCATGCGCTGATGCGCGGCGATGAATTCCTGGCGCGAGATTGAGCCGTTGTGATCAGTATCGATCTCATCGAATTTCTTGGCCAGCATCGCATCACGGTCGGCCTGGTCGATCTTGCCGTCCTTGTTGATATCATGCTTGTCGAACATTTCTTCCGCCTTGGCCTGGGCCTGCGCGCGGGTGATCGTGGCATTGCGATCGGGGAACTGGTCCTGGGCGGCATAGGCAATGCCCGATGCGGCCACCACGGCAGCGGCAATCGACAGGCCCTTGGTCAATCTTTTCATGGTTGCGATTTCCTCTTCGCGAATTGGGTGAAGTTGCGGGCCCCTGCGGCGGGGGGAGGGGGAACCGTCTGGAACCCGCAACTTTCACCAACCTGACTAGGCAGCTGATGTCGCGTGAGTATGCCATATTGCCGGAGTTTTGTCGCGAATTGTCGCAATTCACACCTGCCATTCACAAAACCGCAATCTGGCCCGCAACCCGGTCAGCGCGGGCGGTGCTGGGTGCCCCACCCTGCCGTTATGAACAGTGCCCGCGCCTCACCCGCAACATCGGCGGTGTGCCAGACACCGGGCGGATTGATCGCATAGGTCCCCGGTTCAAGCGCGATGATTTCACGCCGGCCATCGGGAAATTCCTGATGCAGGGTAATCCCGCCTGACAGGCACAGCACCACCTCATCGCCGGAAGGGTGCATTTCCCAGCTATCCCAGCTTTCTGTGAAGTGATGGATGGTGACCAGCCGTCCCTCAATCCCGTCCGCGGCATTGCGGGACACATAGTCACCATACCATTCCATCGCCCCGGTGAACGCAGGCTGCTCCACCGCGCGGGCACCCAGCCCCAGGTGCAGCGGAAAGCGTTCAAGCGCGGGGGCGGCCATCGCGGCCTATCCCATCACGAAGGCGTTGAGCTTGTTCCCGTCGGGATCGCGGAAATAACCGGCATAGAACCCGCCATCGCCGCGCGGCCCCGGCGCGCCTTCATCGCTGCCGCCGTTTTCCATCGCGATCTTGTAGATCCGGTCAACCTGATCGGTATCCTTGGCTTCAAAAGCGGCCATCACCCCGTTGCCAACGGTTGCCGGCTGGCCGTCAAACGGTTTGGTCGCGGCGATGCCGCAGCCCGCGCCCGGCGTGCCCCAGGCAATGAACGAATCGAATTCCATCATCCGCCCCGTGCCCATTTCCGCGGCGATTGCGTCATAGAACTTGGCAGCGCGGGCAAGATCATTTGTGCCCAGGGTTACATAGCCGATCATCTGCGTCCTCCATTCGAATCACTGTTGGAACAATACGAGAACATTAATTGTATTACAAGGGGGCGCAAGCCGCCTTGAGCCAGGCGAGAGCGGCACCTTCAAGCTGCGGAGCAAGCAGGGCTTCAACCTGCGCGTGATAGGCATTCCACCACGCCACTTCTTCCTCGCTCAGCAAGGCGCGATCGACCAGGGCGGCGTCGATTGGCGCGAAAGTCAGCGTCTCGAACCCGAGATAGTCGCCTTCCTGCCCGGCAATCGTGCGCGGTTCGACCAGCACCAGATTCTCGATCCGGATGCCATAGGCCCCGGTCTTGTAATAGCCTGGCTCGTTCGACAGGATCATCCCGGCCAGCAATTCCTGCCCGGTGCCGGCCTGTCCGCCCTGCGCCTTGGCGATACGCTGCGGCCCTTCATGAACCGCCAGGAAACTGCCGACCCCATGCCCGGTGCCGTGGGCATAGTCCAATCCGGCGGCCCACAGGAACTGGCGCGCCAGGGTGTCAAGCTGGCTGCCGACCGTGCCGCGCGGAAACACCGCGCGGGCCAGGGCGATGTGACCCTTCAGCACGCGGGTAAAGCGGTCGCGCTGTTCGGCGCTGGGCTTTCCGCCGCCGTCCGCTGTACCGATCCACACGGTACGGGTGATATCGGTGGTGCCGTCGGCATATTGCCCCCCCGAATCGACCAGATAGATCGAACCGGGCGCAATCGGGATATTGGACTGTTCATCCACCTTGTAATGCGGGCTGGCGGCATGGGCCCCGGCCGCGGAGATGGTATCGAATGACAGATCGCGCAGCAGCCCGGTTTCCTCCCGGAAGGCCTGAAGCCGCGCGGCGGCACTCAGCTCGTCCAGCCCGCCCTTTGGCGCCTCGACGCTCAACCAGTGGAGAAACCTGGCGATTGCCGCGCCATCGCGGGCCTGGGCGGCGCGCTGGCCAGCCTGTTCCACCGGATTCTTGACCGCCTTCGCCAGCACGGTCGGGTCAGTCAGCGGCACCACCCTGGCCCCGGCACCATCCAGCGCGGCAAAGATCGCCGCGACTGACCGTTCCGGATCGACGGCTACCTTGCGGCCCGCCAGAGCCTGCAGTGCCGGCACGAAAGCTTCACGCGGACGCACGGTAACGGCATTGCCCAGATGGGCCCGCAGTTCCGGGGCAACCTTGTCCTCGGCAATGAACAGTTCGGCGGTGCCGTCGGCATGAGCCAGGACGAACGACAGCGCAACCGGCGTGCGTTCAACATCGCTGCCGCGGATGTTGAGCAGCCAGGCAACGCCGTCCAGCGCGGAAACGACCGCCGCGTCAAGCCCGCTGGCGGCCAGCCATTCCGCCACGTCGCTGCGCTTCGCCTCGCTGGATTTACCCGCCAGTTCGGTCGGCTGGATAATCGCCGGGGCGGGCGATGGCAGGGGCTGGTCCTGCCAGATCGCATCAATCGGATTGCCGTCAACCGCAACCAGTTTGCCCCCGCGCGGGGCGAGCGCCGCATTGGTCGCATCAACCCACGGCTGGCCGTGCAGCCAGGCATCGTAGCCGATTCGCGCATTTTCAGGCGCGTTCGCCGCCAGCCAGGCCGGAATCGGGCTGGCGGGAACCGACTGGTATTCGAACAAGCGTTCATCAACCTGTTCGCGCACCTGCAGGGTATAGCGTCCATCGACGAACATCGCCGCGCCCGGCCCGTTCATGGGGTCGGTCAGCACCACAGCCGATCCCGCCGATCCGCCGAATCCCGTCAGCCAGGCCAGCCGCTGGGCATAGCTGCCGACATATTCGCTCATATGTTCATCGGATATCGGGATCACGAACCCGTCAAGCCCGCGTTTCCGCAATTCCTTGCGCAGCGCATCAAGCCGCGCTTCATGGGTATTCATCAGCATGGGTTGCAGTCCTTCTGCCCCCACCATAGAGCCGTAGCATGGCACTTACCACACCCCCCGTCGCGCCGAAACGGCCGCACGTCGAAACCCACCACGGCATTTCCATCAGCGATGATTACGCCTGGCTGCGCGATTCCGGCTATCCCGAGGTTACCAACGCGGAAATCCTGGATCACCTTGCCGCGGAAAACGCCTGGTTCGAAACCCGGATGGCCGCGCAGCAGGACCGGATCGATTCGCTGTTCAGGGAAATGCGCGCGCGGATCAAGGAAGCGGACAAATCGGTCCCGCAAAAGGACGGCGATTACCTTTACTGGATCGAATTTGAGGAAGGCGCGGAATACAAGAAGTGGTGGCGCCGCCCGGTTGGCGCAGTTGACGATGGCAGCGCTGACCAACTGATTCTGGATGAGGTGGCGCTGGCCCAGGGCAAGGATTATTTCCGGCTTGGCGCATTGTCCGTGTCACACGATGGCCGGCTGCTTGCCTGGTCGGTCGATGACAATGGATCGGAACGGTTCACCGCGCGGATCAAGAATCTCGATACCGGGGAAATGCTGGCGGATGAGATTCCCGGCACATTGTCTTCGCTGGCCTGGGTCGCTGGGGACAAGGGGCTGGTCTATTCGCTGGCCAATGAACAGTGGCGCACCGACAATGCCCGGCTGCACTGGCTCGGCACGCCAATTTCAAACGATGTCGAACTTTACCATGAAGACGACGACGGCTTTCGCGTCGGGGCAGACCTGTCGGCCAACGAACAGTGGCTGATCATCGGTACGGCGGACCACGAAACTAGCGAGGTAAGGCTGGTTCCGGCAGCCGATCCGCTGGCCGCGCCGGTGCTGGTCCGCGCGCGTGAAAAGGGCGTGGAATATGCGATCGACCTGCATGAGGACACCCTGTTCATCCATGCCAACGACACGCACGAAAATTTCCGTCTGGCCACCGCTCACCTTTCTCATCCCGGTGATTGGACCACCCTGATCGAGGGGAGCGATCAGTTTTACCTGACGGGCTTCACTCTGTTCCGCGATTTCTACGTCGTCGAAGGACGCCGCGCCGGGCTCGATCAGATCGAAGTGCGCTATTACGGCGATCCGGACCGGATCGAGCCGATCGCCTTTCCCGAAGCGAGTTATTCCGCCGAACTGGGTGACAATCCGGAATGGGCAGTGACCGCGTTGCGGCTGTCCTATGAAAGCATGGTCAGCCCGGCGACGGTCTTTGACTATGACGTAGCCACGCGCCGCCTGATACCGCTCAAGGTGCAGGAAATCCCCTCGGGCTATGACGCCGCGCTCTATGCGACCGAGCGGCTGGAGATTGCGGCGCGCGATGGCACCCTGGTTCCGGTTTCAATCGTTTATCGCAAGGATCGGGCCATGGGCGGCCCGCTGCACCTTTACGCCTATGGCGCTTATGGCGATGCCGTAGCCCCGGGGTTTTCGACCACGCGGTTAAGCCTGGTCGATCGCGGTTTTGCCTATGCCATCGCCCATGTCCGCGGCGGGGATGATCTGGGCCGGGCGTGGTACAAGGCGGGCAAGCTGGAACGACGGACCAACACCTTCACCGATTTCGTTGACGTGGCGAAGGGGCTGATCGATCGCGGTTATACCCGCGCCGGGCGGATCAGCATATCGGGTGGATCGGCGGGCGGAGAGCTGATGGGCGCCGTGGTCAATTCCGATCCCGCCCTGTGGGGCGCGGCGGTGGCGCACGTTCCTTTTGTGGACGTGCTGAACACCATGCTTGATGCCAGCCTGCCGCTGACCCCGGGCGAGTGGCCCGAATGGGGCAATCCGATAGAAGACAAGGCAGCCTTCGAACTGCTGCTGTCCTATTCCCCCTATGATCAGGTCAGCGCCCAGCCCTATCCCCCGCTGCTGGTAACCGCCGGGCTCAACGATCCGCGCGTGACCTATTGGGAGCCGGCCAAATGGGTGGCCAAATTGCGCGAGCTGAAAACTGACGACAACGTGCTGCTGCTCAAGACCAACATGGGCGCGGGCCACGGCGGCAAAAGCGGCCGGTTCGAAAGCCTGAAGGAGATGGCGGAGGAATTCGCCTTTATCCTGTGGCAGCTGGACATCGGGGAATAGGCCGCAGAATAGGCAATGTGCCGGCGTCCGAGGTATGGGCGTTTACCTCGGGGCCGGGGGTGAGGCTGGGGCTGTTCTTGATGCTGGCGATCACACATCAGGAATTGGAGGCGCCTTACAAGGCCAAGTCGCAATGGTTCATTTAGGCAACGGCCAAACCGCCTTATTCCAGACAACGGGTGAATTTTATCAAGTGGGGAGCTACCAGTCTTCGTCATTGGCAGAGAATGGTACAGTTTTTGGAGCGTCAGCTGGCGGTTCGGGAGGCGCTGTGTTCACTAACGCTCAAACGGTCGATGATTTTGCCGGCCCTGCTACATCGTATAATTTTAATCTTGGTTCGATAGCGATAAGCTATTCGCAAAATCTTTCCGGAATACGAACACTGAATGTTGGCGTTTCCCCGATCGGGGGTGGGTATAGCTACTCATCTTACACCACTAATACTAATCCCCTGGGATTCCTTCCTGAATGTTGATTAATCTGGTATTCGAAGGTATGAATCATGGTAGATAATCATAATGTATGGTTCAAGCGGTGGCTCTGGAGATATTACCCCGTACACTTATACGGGTGGATATCGATGATTGTTACGGTCGTCATTATGATAGTATTATACTTTTCTATGAAAAGTATAAACGATAAGTTTCATTTTGTTGATGATATTATTTTGGTATTCATAAGTGTTTTTCCGTGCTTGACTGTATTTATATATATCGCGAGGACGCATTCTGATTAGATATTTGCGGGTCTCCTAGGAGTTAATTTGCTGAAAAATGAGATGAACCGTCACACGATGACCTTCACGGCCGAGCCTGCGCACATCGATGAGCTGGGCCATGTCAACAATGCGGTGTGGGTTGAGTGGATTCAGCAGATTGCCGTCGCTCACTGGGCGGCGGCGGCCCTGCCGGAACATCAGGCCCGATATGCCTGGGTCGTTTCCCGGCACGAGATTGATTATCGCGGCAATATTGGACCGGGCGAGACGGTCATGGCGGAAACCTTCATTCCCGCCGGGCCCAGCGGCGCGCGGTTTGACCGGCGGGTCGATTTCCGCAACGCAGCGGGCAAGGTCATCGTCTCGTCCAGAACTACCTGGGCGATACTCGACCGGATCAGCGGGCGTCTGGTGCGGGTGCCTGGCGAGGTTGCCTCGCGGTTCGGCCCGTTTGATGGATCGGACTGAAGCCGCCACGCAAACATCCTTAACCGGCTTTTAAAGCGAACGGGACATCATGCGTTTACTGTGGCCTGATGTTCCGGTCGCTTTCCTTTCGGGCCATCGCCCTGGCAGCCGTGGTGGGCAGCGCGCTGCTGATCCTGCTGGGCGCGCTGTACATATCGACCCAGCAGACTCATTCGGAACTGATCCGGGTTGACCGTACCCAGACCACCATCGAAACCATCGAGGTGGCAACCGGTCGGCTGCGGGCGGCCGAATCGGGGCAGCGCGGGTTCATTCTTACGCATGATCCCGCCTTTGCCGGAGCGTTCGAGGACAGCATCGGCAAGGCCACCGCTGCTTCCGCCCGTCTGGTCGAGCTGAGCAAGGACAATCCCGGTCAGCGGGAACGGGCAGACCGGCTGATGCACCTGATCGCCGGGCGCGCCGACTATCTGACCACCAACTTCGATCGTGCCCGCGCCGGACAATTCGATGCGGCGGCGCGGGATATCGCCGCCGGGCAGGGCCGCCGGCTGATGCGCGATGTTGATCAGCTTGCGGATGAATTCCTGGCAGAGGAGCGGCGGCAGATGCGTCTGCGCGCGCAGCGGATGGAGGGATTGGTTGATAGCAGCCGGCTGCTGCTGTTCATCGGCGGACCGCTGATTGTCCTGATGGTGATGGGGTTCGCCTATTCCGCGATGGAACAGGTCAGGCGGCCGGCACGCACCATTCTGGCCGCCATGGAACGTCTGGCTGCTGCCAGCGCCGCAGACGATCCGCCGACCGTACCGCGCAATCACGGTAGCACCGAATTTGATCAGCTTGCCGCCGGTTACAACGCCATGGCGCTGCGTCTGGCAGAGGCTGCGAAGCTGCGCCATCAGGCCGAAGACTCGCTGCACACCTCAAACGCGGCCCTGGCCGAATCTGCCAGTGCGGCGGAAAGCCGGGGTGCGGCTATCGAACGACTGGCCGGCATGGCCCACCGGATGCAGGCGGCGCGCAGCGACGATGAAATGGCGCTGGTGATCGCCTGCTTCGTGCCGCAGGTTTTGCCGAACAGTTCCGGTGCGCTCTATGCGTTCAACAATTCGCGCAATCACCTGGGTCTGGTGGCCCAGTGGGGCGGCGGCGAACCGGCCAGCGCCAGTTTTGCGCCGGACGAATGCTGGGCGCTGCGCCGCGGGCAAAGCCATGCCGTGATCGCGCCCGACGCTGACATCGTTTGCGGCCATATCGATGATGGTGCGATCCCTTATCACTGCGAACCGCTGTTGGCCGGCGGCGATGTGATCGGGCTGCTGCAACTGGACGGAGAGGTGGTTCAGCGCGACCTGTTCATGCTCAACGCCCTGGCGGAAAACATCGCCTCCGCATTGGTCAACCAGCGTTTGCAGCGCGGGCTGCGCGAACAGACCATCCGCGATCCGCTGACCGGGCTGTACAACCGGCGCTATATGGAAGAGGCGCTGAGTACCGAGATTGCCCGCTGCGCGCGCAGCGGAACGCCGCTGGCGCTGGTGATGTGCGATGTCGATCACTTCAAACGCTTCAACGACGAATTCGGCCACAGCGCGGGCGATGCCGTGCTGCAGGCGGTGGGCGCGGAAATGAACCGGCAGTTTCGCGATGGCGATGTGGTCTGCCGCTTTGGCGGCGAGGAATTTGCGATCATTGCCCCCGGAGCGACACCAGAGGCGCTGGCCGGGCGGATCGAACAGCTGCGTCTGGCGATCAGCCGGTTGATGGTCCGCGACGGCATGCGGACCCTGGGCAGTATCAGTATGTCGTTCGGACTGGCGGCCTGGTCCGATGATCTGGGCAGCGATGGAACAGTCCTGATCAACAATGCCGACGCGGCACTTTACAAGGCCAAGGATCAGGGGCGGAACCGGATCGTTCTGGCTGCCTGATCTCAGGTCAGGATTTCCGCCACCGGAACGTAATCATACCCCAGTTCGCGCGCCACGGCTTCATAGGCAACCTTGCCGCCGCTGACGTTGAGCCCTTCGGCAAGATGGGCATTGGCCCGCAGCGCACCTTTCCAGCCCAGATCGGCAATCCGCAATGCGTGGGGCAGGGTGACGTTGTTAAGCGCGTAAGTGCTGGTCCGGGCGACCGCGCCGGGCATATTGGCAACGCAATAGTGCACGATCCCGTCGACGACATAGGTGGGGTTGTCATGCGTGGTGGCATGGCTGGTTTCAAAACAGCCACCCTGATCGATCGCAACATCAACCAGCACCGCACCGCTCTTCATGCTTTTCAGCATGTCGCGGGTGACCAGCTTGGGCGCAGCCGCCCCGGGGATCAGCACCGCGCCAATCACCAGATCGGCCTCGCTGATCATCTGTTCGATATTGGCGCGGTTGGAAAAGCGAGTTTTGGCGCGGCTTTCAAAATGGATGCCCAGCCGCTCAAGCACTTCGGGATCGCGGTCAAGGATGGTCACGTCCGCGCCCAGGCCCACCGCCATTTGTGCAGCGTTGAAGCCAACCACGCCGCCGCCGATCACCATGACCTTGCCCGGCAACACACCGGGGACGCCGCCCAGCAGCACGCCGCGGCCGCCATGGGCCTTTTCCAGCGCGGTTGCCCCGGCCTGAATGCTCATCCGCCCGGCCACCTGGCTCATCGGCTTGAGCAGCGGCAGGGTGCCGCCCGGACCGGTCACGGTTTCATAGGCAATCGCGGTGACGCCGGACTTGACCAGATCGGCGGTCTGCTCAGGATCGGGCGCTAGGTGAAGATAGGTATAAAGGATCTGGCCTTCACGCAGCATGGCGCGCTCACCGGGCTGCGGCTCCTTGACCTTGACGATCATCTCGCAGCCATCGAACACCGTCTTCTCATCGGGCTTGATGGTCCCGCCGGCGGCGGCGTAGGCCGCATCGTCCGCACCGATGCCCAGCCCCGCGCCGCTTTGAATCCAGACCTCATGCCCGTGGCTGGCCAGTTCGCGCACCGATTCGGGGGTCAGGCCAACGCGGTATTCGTGGTTCTTGATTTCCTTGACGGTGCCGACGCGCATGGTGCCTCTCCTTTGCAGGGTTGGTTACAATTGCAACGATTGTTGCGCAAGGCCGGTTCGACTTCAATCTGCGCGATTGCAATTGATTTTGCTGGCGATAGGGTCGCATTTGTGAACGAACGCAAACTTTCCGCCTGGGTCGAAGCCGGGGTGATCGACGCCGCAGCGGCGGAACGTATCCGGGCCTATGAAGGGCAGCACACCCGCCCGCTGGCCTTGTGGGCAGTAATCGGGATTGGCGCGCTGGCGATCGGGCTGGGGCTGATTTCAGTGGTCGCGGCCAATTGGGATGCAATCCCGGCGATGGTTCGGCTGGGGCTGCACTTCACCCTGCTGATCGCCGCCGCCGCTGCGCTGTGGTGGCAGGCGGGCACACGCCGGCCATGGGCCGAAGAGGCGCTGCTGTTCGTGTTCGGCGCGCTGGGGCTGACCTTCATGGGGCACCTGGGCCAGGCCTATCAGACAACCTCGCCGCTGTGGCAGCCGCTGGCCTTATGGCTGGCGCTGTTTGGCCCGCTGTTCCTGCTGCGCGGGCAAGGCTGGCTGACCGCGCTGGCTTTCGCCGGGGTGCTGATGGTGGCGGTATGGAATTTCGCCCTCGATCGCGGCGGGCTTGATAACTGGTTCCTGTTCCTTGCCCTGCCTGCCGCGCTGCCGCTGGCTCTGGCCCCGCTTGGCGCGGTGCTGCGGGCGCGTTCGGAGCGGGTGGCGTTCTGGCGGCGGATCGAGGAACTGGGCTTTGCCTATGTTCTGGGCGGTGCAAGCCTGATTGCGATTCTTGCCGGAACCACCAGCCTGATGCACGGCGGCGATGCTGACAAGGTGTTGATGACCCTTCTTACCTGGGCCGCCGCCGGATTTGGCGCCGCCGGGTTGGTCTGGATCACGCGCCGGGATCGTTCTGGGCAGGCCGGGGCGATGATGCTGGCGGCGGCGGCGGTGGTCACGATGCTTGCCTGGCCGCTGTCGGGCGGTCGGGTCATCGGCGCGCTGCTGTTCATGGCATTGTGGGGCGCGGTCGCGGCCATGGCACTGCGCGGCGGCTGGCGCGGGGTGTTCCAGTTTGCCGTCGCCGTGCTGGCGCTGCGCCTGATCGTGCTGAGCTTTGAACTGGACGACAACCTGCTGACCAGCGGTGCCGGGCTGATCGTGGCGGGCTTGCTGATCCTCGGCATCGCCTGGGTTGCGCTGCGGGTGGCGCGCAAATATGCCCCGCCCAGGGAGGCCGGGGCATGAACCGCGCGCTGCTTCACGCCGCCGCACTGGCGCTGCCGCTGATCGGGCTTGGCGGGATGTGGCTGAGCGCCGATCATCTCAGCCGTCAGGGCACCGAATGGGACGTGCCAATCCAGGGCGATGACCCGCGCGATCTCCTGCAAGGGCACTATGTGCAGTTCCAGTACGAGTGGCCCGGACTTCACGATGATGAGGGCGAACGACTTGTCACGTTCCTGTGCCTGACGGGAACGCCGCCGACGATTCGATTAACGCAGTTGGCCAAGGTGGGGTTCGCATTTGATGGGCCGGCCCGTCATGCCGATGCTCCACCTGCGGACTGCACCAATCCCGTCAAATTGGACGGATCAAATGGCGGACGTTTGTACGTCTCCCAAGCCGAAGCGCAGACGCTTCAGGAGAAGCTCTGGGACCAAAAGCTGCAAGGCGTGGTCCGCATCCGCCTTCGTCCCGACGGTCACATCACCCCGCTGAACATAACCTTCCGTCCGCGCCCGCCTGAGACCCGTGCCCGCCCAGAACCAATCCAGCCCCTTGAACGCTGATCCCGATCTGATTGGGGCTCTGCTCGCGCGAATCACTGCATGGCAGAGGCACGGCCTGTGCGTAGTCGGCATCTGCGGCGCGCAAGGATCGGGCAAAAGCACGCTGGTCGCTGATCTGGCGGAACAATTGACGCTGCGCGGCGTGCGGGTCGCTGCACTTTCGTTGGATGACCTCTACCTCACCCGCGCCGAGCGACTGGTGCTGGCGCGCGATATGCATCCCTTGCTCGCCACGCGCGGGGTGCCGGGTACGCATGACGTGGCGCTGGGTCTTGCCACGATCGCCGCGCTGGCCCGGGGTGAGGCCGCGCCGCTGCCGCGCTTTGACAAGGCCAGCGATGATCGCACGCCTGAATGTGATTGGCCCCGTGCCCCGGCCAAAACGCAGGTTCTGTTGTTCGAAGGCTGGTGCCTTGGCGCCAGCCCTCAGGAGCAGGCCGCGCTGGCCGAGCCGGTCAATCCGCTGGAGCGTGATGAAGACGCGGATGGGCGATGGCGAAGCCATGCCAACGCCGCACTGGCGGGTGATTACCAACACCTGTGGAGCAAGATCGATCACCTGATCTTCCTCGCCGCGCCCAATTGCGAAGTGGTGGCCCGGTGGCGCGAGCAGCAGGAGGCGGCCCTGCGCCAGCGCGGCGGCGCGGCGGTGATGAGTCCGGCTGAAGTGCGGCGCTTCATCCAGCACTACGAGCGGCTGACCCGCCATATTCTGGCGACCATGCCCGCCTATGCCGATGTGACCGTGCGATTGGGCGAGGGGCGAGAGATGCAGGTCATCACTTGACGGGGAGAGGCCGCGCGCTCCGCTCGTGCCAAGCGCTACGCACTCAAAGCGGGCTGCCGTCCTTGTCGCGGTAGATTTCGCGGCGGCCGACGTGGTTGGCCGGGCCGACGAAGCCGTCCGCCTCCATCCGTTCGACCCATTTCGCCGCAGTGTTGTACCCCACCCCAAGCTGGCGCTGGAGCCACGATGCGCTGGCTTTCTGGCTTTCGAACACGATCTGGCAGGCCTGCCGGTACTTGCGCTCGTCCGGGCTGTCTGACGCCGTGGCGTCAAGATCGTCAAAGCCGAAGCCGCCATCCTCTGGCTCTTCGGTAACCGAATCGACGTATTCCGGCTTGCCCTGGCCGCGCCAGAAATCGGCGATCCGCTCCACTTCCTCGTCGGAAACGAATGGCCCGTGGACGCGTTTGATCGGGTCGGTATTGGGTTTGTAGAGCATATCGCCCTTGCCCAGCAGCTGTTCGGCGCCCTGTTCGCCCAGGATCGTCCGGCTGTCGATCCGGCTGGTCACGGCAAAGCTGATCCGGGTTGGCAGGTTGGCCTTGATCACGCCGGTAATGACGTCGACCGAGGGGCGCTGGGTTGCCATGATCAGGTGGATTCCCGCCGCGCGGCTCTTTTGGGAAAGCCGCTGGATCAGCACTTCCACTTCCTTGCCAACGGTGACCATCAGGTCGGCCAGTTCGTCAACAATCACCACGATCTGCGGCAGAGGCTGATAGTCAAGCTGCTGTTCTTCAAACAATTCTTCGCCAGTATCGGGGTCGAAACCGATCTGGATGCGGCGGCCCAGCGGCTTGCCCTTGGCTTGCGCCGCGCGAACCTTGTCATTGAAGCCGGACAGGTTGCGGACCGAAAGCTCGCTCATCTGGCGATAGCGGCGCTCCATTTCCTCAACCGCCCATTTCAGCGCCCGCACCGCCTTGGCCGGTTCGGTCACCACCGGGGACAGCAGGTGGGGAATATCATCATAACTCTTGAGTTCCAGCACCTTGGGGTCAACCAGGATCAAACGGCACTGGGCAGGGGTCAAACGGTACAGAAGCGACAGCAGGATGGTGTTAAGCCCCACGGACTTGCCCGATCCGGTGGTGCCGGCAACCAGCAGGTGCGGCATGGTGGCCAGATCGGCCACGATCGGCTCGCCGGCAATGTCCTTGCCCAGGATGATCGGCAGCATCCCCTTGGCGCTGGCGAACTGTTCGCAGGCGACCAGTTCCTTGAAACTGACCATCTGCCGGTCGGCATTGGGCAGTTCGATGCCCATCACGGTGCGCCCGGGAATTGAGGAGACGCGGGCGGAGATCGCGCTCATGTTGCGGGCTATATCGTCGGCCAGGCCGATCACCCGGCTGGCCTTGATCCCCGGCGCGGGTTCCAGCTCGTACATGGTCACCACCGGGCCGGTGCGGACGGCGTCGATGGTGCCCTTGACGTTGAAATCGTCCAGCACGGTTTCAAGCAGCCGGGCGTTGCGTTCCAGCGCCAGCTTGTCGATCTTCGGCGCGGAATTGGGCGGCGGATCATTCAACAGGTCAAGCCCGGGCAGCTCAAAGCTGTCGAACAGATCACCCTGGCGGCTGGAGCCGGAAAGCTGCGCTGGCCGGGCCGGGCGGGTGGGGTCGCTGATTTCAGGCGGGCGGCGCGGCTCGGCCAGCGGCACCGGCGGGGCCGCGCGATCTTCCCGCACTTTCTTTTCCCGCACCGATGGCAGGGGAATGGCGCTGCCCAGGCTTTCCAGGCTGGGCCGGCGTTTCAGCACGCCCGGCAGGGTGAACAGGCTGCCCCAGTCGATCGCGAAGACCCGCCCGGCCAGGATCGCCCCGCCGGCAAGGCAGGCAATCCCCATGCCAAGGATGGCCCAGAACCGCCCGCTTTCGGGCAGTTGCGCCGCCAGCCAGCGGATGGCCCCGGCCCCGAGCAACCCGGAAATGCCGCCCGCCGAAGCCGGAAACGATCCGCGCGTTTCGGTGATGATCAGGGACAGCACGGTGGAAAGCAGGGCCATGGCGAACAGCAGTGTCGCGGTGGGCAGCCACCAGGCGTGCCGGGCGTGGGGAAGGTCCTGATCCTCCTCCTCAACCATGCGCCACAGCTTGCGCGCGATAACATACATCAGCGGCAGGAACAGCACCGAAACCGGACCGAACAGGAACAGGGCACGCTCTGCCACCCAGGCCCCCCAGGCGCCCATCCAGTTCTGCGCCGGCCCGGCGGCGGCGGTCGAGGCACTGGGATCAGTCTGGTGATAGCTGAGCAGGGCCAGCGTGAAGAACACCATTCCCGCACCCAGCAACAGCGCGCCGCCGATTTCGGCACTGCGCCGCAAGGCGCGCCGCAGCCCGGCGCGCCAATCGACGCGCGCACCGCGCTGCCCTGCAGAAATTGGCCGTGTTGCCATGATGCTCCCCTTGGTCTGCCGCGCATTATGCGCCCGTGGGTGACTCCCCGTCAAGAATCGCTGGGAATCCGGCGATTCGCTTCACCGCAAAAAGGCATCGATCGCGGCCCAGCGCGGCCAGTTCAGCCGCCGCGCCTTGCGTTCATCCATGCCGCCCAGCGCGATGACTGGCCGGTCCGCACGGGCAGCGATCAGCCGAAAACGCAGCGGCCCCAGTGCTTTCCCGCCGGGGTGCGACCGGGTGGGAAATACCGGTGACAGCAGCAGGGCATCGGCGCGGCGGGCGCAGCGTATTTCGCGCAGGGAGTGGACCGGCATCAGCCGGGGCATGGCAGGGCCGCGCGCGACCAGACCCGGCGCGCCATAGGCCGCATCCGCGCCCCAGCGCCGCGCGCACCGCACATCGCCCGCCAGCGCGATCCAGTGGCCCCCGGTCCGGGCCAGACGCTTCACCTGCGCGAACCGGGCGCGCCGCTCAGCCGGGTCCAGATGGTAATGGCGGAATATCAGCCCGCTGCCGCGCGGCAGGCGCTCCAGTGCCCGCGCCAGCGCCGCGTCATTGCGCGCGTCGGAAACGATCCACACCTTTGGCCAGATCTGCGGCAGGGGCTTCAATCGCGCCATGGCCCCGCTATAGCAGCGCGCCATGACCGATCCAGCCATTGCCCCTGCTGATGCCCCCGCTGATGCCCTTTCCGGGGTTCAATCCCGTATCGCCCACGCCGCCCGCATCGCCCGGCGCGATCCTGGTGACATCGCGCTGATCGCGGTCAGCAAGACTCACCCGGTCGAGGCGATAGTACCGCTGATCACCGCCGGACAGCGCCTGTTTGGGGAGAACCGCGTGCAGGAGGCCCAGGCGAAGTGGCCCGCCCTGCGCGAGGCGCATCCGGGTCTTGCCCTGCATCTGATCGGCCAGCTTCAATCGAACAAGGCGGAAGAGGCGGTGGCCCTGTTCGATTGCATCCATTCGCTTGACCGGCCCTCGCTGGTGACTGCGCTGGCGAAAGCGATGGACAAGGCGGGACGGCATCTGCCCTGCTTTGTTCAGGTCAACATCGGCGCAGAGGAGCAGAAGGGCGGCTGCGCGATTGGCGATCTGCCCGCATTGCTGGCCGAAGCGCGGGCGGCGCAAATCAACATTATCGGGCTGATGTGCGTGCCGCCACAAGCAATCGAACCCGCCCCGTTCTTTGCCCTGCTGGACAAGCTGGCTGCTGATCATGGCCTTGACGGGCGATCGATGGGGATGAGCGACGATTTCGAAACCGCGGTGATGCTGGGGGCAACGCATGTCCGCGTCGGCTCGGCCTTGTTCGGAGCGCGCGCCTAGCCTAGCCTGCCGGTTGCAAGCCGCAACGGGTCGGCGGAGGACTATGATGGGTGAGGGTTTTTCCGAATGGATTCCGGCGGGCTGGCCGGCGATGAGTCTGGCACAGACCGAGGCCATACTCTGCGCCCCGGGTGAACGGTTTGAGATGGAAACCGTCACCATCCGCGGTGTGCCGACCCGGGTGTGGAAAAATGCCCCGCCAAACCTTGCCGTGCTGGCGCAGGTCGCCCGAAGCCACGGCGACGCAACTTTCCTGATCTATGAGGATGAACGTGTCAGCTTTGATGCGTGGTTCCGCGCGGTGGCGGCGCTGGCCGGCCATTTGCGCGAACTGGGCGTCGGCAAGGGCGACAGGGCGGCGCTGGCCATGCGCAACCTGCCCGAATGGCCGGTGGCGTTTTTTGCCGCGGTAACGATCGGGGCAATCTGCGTTCCGCTCAACGCCTGGTGGACCGGGGCGGAACTGGCCTATGGCCTGTCCAATTCGGGGGCCAGGGTGCTGATCTGCGATGGGGAGCGGCTTGACCGCATTCTGCCCCATCGCGGTGAACTGCCCGCCCTGGCCCAGGTGCTGGCGGCGCGCCGTCAGGATCTGCCAGCCGGGGTTTCCGCGCTGGAAGGCGTGATCGGCCCTTCCTCTGCCTGGGCGGCGCTGCCGCCGTGCGAATTGCCAGAGGCCCCGATCGCGCCTGATGATGCGGCGACGATCCTTTACACATCGGGCACCACCGGTAATCCCAAGGGCGCGCTGGGCACGCACCGCAACTTCGTCACCAACATCTTTTCCAGCGCCTATGCCGCCGCACGGCAGGTGCTGCGCCGGGGCGATCCGCTGCCCGATCCGGAACGCAAGGTGCTGCTGACGGTGATTCCGCTGTTTCACGCCACGGCGTGCAGCGCCACCCTGATGGGGGTGCTGGCGGCCGGGCACACCATGATCCTGATGCACAAGTGGGATCCGGTCAAAGCCTTCCAGATCATCGAGCGGGAAAAGGTCAATGCCACCGGCGGGGTGCCGACCATTGCCTGGCAACTGATCGAACACCCCGCCCGGGCCAAATATGATCTCTCCTCGCTGGAAAGCATCGGCTATGGCGGCGCGCCTTCTGCCCCGGAACTGGTGCGCAAGATCCGCGAGGTGTTCGGCGCGCTGCCCGGCAACGGCTGGGGCATGACCGAAACCACCGCCACCGTCACCACGCATTCCGCCGAGGACTATCTCAACCGCCCGACCAGCGCCGGGCCGCCGGTAGCGGTCGCCAGCCTGAAAGTGCTGGGCAAGGATGGGCGGGAATTGCCGGTGGGCGAGGTGGGAGAGCTTTACGCCGCCGGGCCGATGATCGTGGAGGGATACTGGCAAAACCCCGAGGCGAGCGCGGCTACCTTCATCCAGGGCTGGGTCCGCACCGGCGATCTGGCCTATCTGGATGATGAAGGCTTCTGCTTCATCGCCGACCGTGCCAAGGACATCGTCATCCGCGGCGGAGAGAACATCTACTCGTCAGAAGTGGAGAACGTGCTGTACGATCACCCGGCGGTGATGGACGCGGCGGTTGTCGGCATTGCCCACCACACTTTGGGTGAGGAACCGGCGGCGGTGGTCCACCTGAAGCCAGGCGCAGAGGCCAGCGAGGATGACCTGCGCGCCTTCGTGGGTGACCGCCTCGCCGCCTTCAAGGTGCCAGTGCGGATCCTGTTCCTGCCCGAAACCCTGCCGCGCAACGCCAATGGCAAGATCCTGAAGAAGGATTTGAAGGCGCTGTTTGGTTAGGATCGCCGGCAGTTGGTCGCACCGGACAGGGTTTGTAGCCGCCTTCACGGCCTGTCTCATAATCGGACATTGCCGCGCAAAAATATAGGCCCCTGTTGCCGTTGCGCGAAATATGAATTATTGATTAACGAGTGATTCGGCCTTTTGTGAAAATGTGCGGAATCGCTAAAACATAATCCTGAATGGTCGCGAATTCCTGATGCCGGCGCTTGTGCCGGTGAGTGCAAGTTGTGGAGTAAACCGACCATGGCATTCGATAAGACAGCAAAGCTAAAAGTTGCGGCGGGCGTTGCGGCGTTCTCTGCGGTTGCTCTCAGCGCGCCAGCCGCTGATGCGCACCTTGTTACCTTTGGCTGGAAGCAGACCACGGCTGGCACGGTTCTTTAAGGGGAACACTGGCATGGTGATCTGACTACCGCCTTTTCGGACAACGGGGGGATTCACATCACCGACACTGCCACTGGCGCTACGATTACCGCGGCGTGGAGCGGGGTGATCAACAATACGCCGGAAGCCTTGCTGGCCCTGACCGGTTCGCAGGCCGATGCCGGCAATTGCTGCCAGGGTAGCTACAATGACTGGATGTTCACCGTGCCGATTCCGCTTGGCAACGGCGTCTATGATTTCTTCACCGGAACGGCGTGCTGCGTTGACACGATGACGAGTCCTGAACGCGTCACGATCACCGGCATCACCAATCAGGGCGGCGGCATCGGCACTGGCACGGTTCCCGAACCCGCCACCTGGCTGACGATGATTCTGGGCTTTGGTCTGCTCGGCGCGTTCATGCGGCGGCGGCACAGCGAAACCGTCAAGGTCACCTACGCCTGATCGGCAACGGCTGTTGACGATTGAAAACAGGCGAAAGGCGGGCAGTCCCGGGCTGCCCGCCTTTCGCTGCTTTTGCCGGGGAACCACGGCGTTAATTCAACAGGTCAAAACCAGGGCGCGTTGACGCGGGTCCAGCCCGATGCCGACAGTGTGCCTAACCGGCCATGGCCGGGCTTGCACAGCCGCTGCTGCATCCACCCGCAGCGCGCAGCGGTTCCTCGCCTTCCATCGGTTTCAGGCCAAGCCGGGCGAACAGCGCGGCATCGGCATCGTCCCCGGCATTGGCGGCGGTCAGCAATTTGTCCCCGGTGAAGATCGAATTGGCCCCGGCCAGAAAGCACAACGCCTGGGTGCTGGCGCTCATCGCCTCGCGTCCGGCGGACAGGCGGACCATCGACTGGGGCATGGTCAGCCGCGCGGCCGCAACAGTGCGGACAAATTCGATCTCGTCGATCTTCGCCAGCGGGGTATCGGCCAGCATATCGCCCAGCACGGTTCCCTTGATCGGCACCAGCGCGTTGATCGGCACGCTTTCCGGGTGGCGCGGCAGGGTGGCAAGCGCGTGGATGAAGCCGACCCGATCGGCCCGGCTCTCCCCCATCCCGACAATGCCGCCCGAACAGACCGCAATCCCGGCGGAGCGGACGTGTTCTAGCGTATCGAGCCGTTCCGCGAAGCTGCGGGTGGTGATCACCTCGCCATAGCGCTCTGGCGAGGTATCGATGTTGTGATTGTAATAATCCAGCCCCGCCTCGGCCAGTTGGCCGGCCTGGCCGGGGGTCAGCATTCCCAACGTCATGCAGGTTTCCATGCCCATGGCGCGAACGCCCTTCACGATTTCGACAATCGCGGGCATATCGCGGTCCTTGGGGTTGCGCCAGGCAGCCCCCATGCAGAAGCGCTGGCTGCCGGCATCGCGCGCGCGCGCCGCGCTTTGCAGCACCTCGCGCACGTCCATCAGCCGGGTCGCCTTGACGCCGCTGTCGGCGTGGACCGACTGGGCGCAATATCCGCAATCTTCGGGACAGCCGCCGGTCTTGATCGACAGCAGCGTGCAAAGCTGGATTTCATCCGGGCGGTGGTGCTGGCGGTGAATCTCTGCAGCGCGGAACAGCAGTTCTGTCACCGGCAGGTCGAACAGAGCGGCAATCTCTTCGCGGGTCCAGTCGGTACGCATCGGTGTCTCCCCCCCCCCAAATCCCGCCGCCTCTAGCAGACTGCGGGCCAGAGGCAACGGCGGCCCGTCAGGCCTTCACCGCGCTTTTCCCGGTTCCCGGTCGTCGCCCGGGCCGATCGCCCCCTGCTGCCAGGAACAGTGGACATCGCTGCGCCGCCAGTCCTGATGCAACTTGCGGGCATTGAGCGGAACGGCTTCGTCAAGAAGCGCGCAATTGTGGATACGGTCGGCGCGGAAGTGGCGAAAATCCTGGCGCAGTTCGCACCAGGCCGCGATCAGGCGCAAGGTTTCGGTATAGGCGATCGCGGCCGGCCAGATCCGCCGCCGGGTGGTTTTCCCTGCCGCATCGCAATAATCGATGTCCAGCTTGCGCCGGGTGCGAATTGCCTGGCGGACCAGCGCCACATCAAACCGATCGGCTTCAATCCGGACAAAGCTGACAGCCTTCAGGTTCGCATCAAGCACGACCGGCCGCAGCGGCTCGGGCACGGCGGCGCTCAGCTTGGCGATCAGATCGCGCGCGCCGCGGGCCAGCGTGCCATCGCCGCGCGCCGCCACCCAGGTTGCGCCCAGCACCGCCGCTTCCAGCTCATCGGGGGTCAGCATCATCGGCGGCATATCGAAATCGCTGTCGATGACATAGCCGATCCCGGCCTCCCCCCGGATCGGCACGCGCTGGGCGATCAGTTCAGCCATGTCGCGATAGACCGTGCGCAGCGACACCTCCAGCTCGCGTGCCAGGGCATCGCCCGTCACCGGCTGGCGGTGCGATCGCAGCACCTGGATGATCTGGAAAAGGCGTTCGGTTCTTCGCATCGCTGGCACAGTTGCAGAAGACTGCTGACAGCATGGTGTCAGCAGGGCGTGTCTATGCGATGCCCTTCGCGTCAACAAGGAGCATATTCATGACCGTTACACTCTATGGCTGGGGCGGGATGTTCGATCTGCCAAGCCCCAGCCCCTATGTGGCCAAGGCCGATATGCAGATGCAGATGCTGGGGATCGAATTTGACCGGGCCATTGCCGATCTGGAATCGGTCGGCAAGCACAAGGCGCCCTATGTCAATGACGGCGGCCAGGTGATCGAGGATTCAACCTTCATCCGCCGCCATTTTGAAGGGAAGACCGGCCGCGATCTTGATGCGGGCCTGTCACCCCGGCAGCGCGCCGTGGCCCAGGCGCTTGGGGCGATGCTGGAAAATCGCCTGGCCCAGATCATGGCCTGCGAACGCTGGCTGATCGATACCAATTTCGATTCCGGACCGCGCCAGTTTTTTGCCGGCGTGCCTGATGCGATGCGCGATGCGGTTGTCGCCCAGGTCCGCGATGATTTTCGCCGGACCATGCACGGGGCCGGATTTGGCCGGCACAGCCGCGCGGAATTGATGCAGATCGCTGCGGCTGACATCGGCGCGGTGGCGGCGCTGCTGGGCGAACAGCAATGGCTGTTTGGTGACCATCCCAGCGCGGTTGATGCGGTTGCCTATGGCGTCCTCGCCGGCTCTGCCACCCGCTTTTTCGAAACCGAACTGGTTGACCTGATCGAGGCCCAGCCCAATCTGACCGCGTTCATCGCCCGGGCACAGCAGGCCTATTTCCCGGAAGATCGCTGGCCGCGGATGTCCTGATCCTGACTTGAATCCGGCGCGGGCGATCCGCCTCAAACCTTGCGCACATTGCGCGCCAGCGTTTTGAAGCGGTCGCCCGATGCCTGACGCACGGTGATGGTGACATGGCCGGTTTTGCTGGTCTTGCGATCCTCCACCGTACCCGACCGGCCCTTGTGCGTACCGGCCACCACCATGCAGAAATCGCCGTCCTGCACCGTGCCATTGTCAGGCATGGTGTTTGCTGAGCTCATCACCGCTCAGCGTCACCACATGAAGCAGGTTGGTTGATCCCGGGGTGCCGAAGGGAACCCCGGCCAGCGTCACCAGCTTTGATCCCGCCCCGCCAAAACCGTGCCGCAGCGCCATCCGCTTGCCCTTGGCGATCATTTCCTCAAAGCTGCCGATGTCCTTGGTGTGGACGGGGTGCGTACCCCACAGCAGGGCCAGGCGGCGGGCGATCTTTTGCGACGGGGTCAGCACCATGATCGGCACCGATGGTCGTTCGCGCGCAACCCGGCGGGCGGTGCTGCCCGATCCGGTGAAGACGATGATCCCGGTAACATTGACCGTCTCGGCAATCCGCGCACTGGCATAGGACAGCGCGTCGGCAGTGGTCGAATCGGGCTGCACCTCGGTAAAGTGGACCCGTTCGGCATAGCCGGGATCGCTTTCAACCTGAGCGGCGATGCGGTGCATGATCGTCACCGCTTCTTCTGGCCAGGCCCCGCTGGCGGTTTCGGCGGACAGCATCACGGCGTCGGCCCCGTCATAAACCGCATTGGCCACGTCGGACACTTCGGCGCGGGTCGGGGCCGGGCTTTCGATCATCGATTCGAGCATCTGGGTGGCGACCACCACCGGCTTGCCCGATCGCCGGGTGGTGGCGACGATCCGCTTTTGCAGCGGGGGCACGTCTTCCGGGTTGAGTTCAACACCCAGATCGCCGCGCGCCACCATGATTCCGTCAGACAGTTCGATGATTTCATCAAGCCGCTCGACCGCGGCTGGTTTTTCAATCTTGGCCATCAGCGCGGTGGTGCTGGTGCCCATCAGCCGCCGCGCCTCGGCCACGTCCTCGGGCCGCTGGACAAAGGACAGCGCAATCCAGTCCGCCCCGTGTTCCAGCGCGAAAGACAGGTCACGCCGGTCCTTGTCAGTCAATGCCGGAACGGGGACGACCGCATCGGGCACGTTAACGCCCTTGCGATCGGAAATCACCCCGCCAACCTCTGCCGAACACAGGATATGATCATCGTCAGCCACGATCACCCGCAGGCGCAGCTTGCCATCGTCGATCAGCAGGCGCTGCCCCTTTTTCAGGATGCCGAACAATTCGGGATGCGGCAGGCAGACGCGGTTTTCGTCACCCGGTGCGGGATGGCGATCAAAGCTGAAATGGGCGGAATGGCGGATCACCGCCTTGCCATCCTTGAACAGGCCGACGCGCAGCTTGGGCCCCTGCAGATCGCACAGCACGGCAACCGGGCGGCCAAAATCCTTTTCGGCGGCACGCACCGCCGCAATCGTCGCGGCGTGGGTTTCATGGTCGCCGTGGCTCATGTTGACGCGAAAGGCATCGGCGCCCGCGCGCAGCAACCGGGCGATCATTTCCGGTGAGCGGCTGGCTGGGCCAAGCGTTGCCAGAATTTTCACTTTGCGCCCGCGCGGATCGGTCTTCGCCACTTTTGTTCCTTCCTCGTCAGGGCGCTTCTATGGCAAAGCGGCCCGCAAAGACCAAGGACTACCCCGATGAGCTGCAGCGAAAATACGAATGCGAACGCCGCCGATCCGCTTGAAACGCTGGATGATGCGGTTGCCGCCGCCGCCTTCCGGCGGCTGGTGCGCCACCTGCGCCACCGCCATGACGCGCAGAATATCGATCTGATGGGACTGGCGGGGTTCTGCCGCAATTGCCTGGCTGACTGGATTCGCGACGCCGGCGCGCCCTTTGACAAGGAAGAAGCCCGCGCGGTGATCCACGGGATGCCGGCGGCCGAATGGAAAGCACGTTTCCACAGGGAAGCGACGCAGGACCAGCTGGATCGCATGGCCCAGAGCTTGAAGAAGAACGCCCCCGCCCCCTAAGAGCGCGCCAACCGATTCTCAATTTACCGGAGTTTTCCCATCATGGCCAATGCCACCGACGACCGCCTGCGCCTGCTGATCGAGCGCATCGAACGCCTTGAGGAAGAGAAGAAAGGCATCGGCGATGACATCAAGGACGTCTATGCCGAGGGCAAGGCGGTGGGTTATGACAGCAAGATCATGCGCCAGATCGTCCGCCTGCGGAAGATGAAGCCCGATGACCGGGCCGAAATGGAAATGCTGCTTGATACCTACAAGGCGGCATTGGGTATCGGCTGATCTTGGCAGCGCGACGGGGCTTCCTATCGCGGTTGCCCACACCACAAGGGAGCCACCAATGATTTCAACCACCACCAACGCGATCGAGGGCCATCCGGTCCAGAAATACCTCGGCATCGTCACTGGCGAGGTGATTGTGGGCGCGAATATTTTTCGCGATCTGTTTGCCTCGGTGCGGGACATCGTTGGGGGCCGCTCGGGGAGCTATGAAGACGTGCTGGCCCGCGCGCGCAAGCAGGCGCTTGAGGAAATGGAAGGCCACGCCGCCGCGCTGGGCGGGAACGCGGTGATCGGGGTCGATATCGATTACGAGGTGCTGGGCGCCAACGGATCGATGCTGATGGTCAGCACATCGGGCACCGCTGTAATCATCTAACCCCCGGCCAGCGCCAGGGCGATGGTGCAGGCATTGGCCGTCATGTGGGCAAGTATCCCCGGGATCAGGCCCAGGCGCTGGCGCAGATAGCCCAGCACCAGCGCCGCCCACAATTGCGGCAGGACCAGCGGCAGAGCCAGCAGGCTGAAGCTGGGGTAATTGGTCAGGTGGATCAGCGCAAAGCCCGCCGCGACCACATAGAAGATCGCCGGAAACCCCCGCGCGAACCAGCCGAGCGGGGCCGGGCGCCTGCGCAGCAGGAACCAGCCCAGCGGCGCGGCGATCAGCAGGAAAAGGAGCGACCCTGCGGCGGTCAGCGCCTGGGCCGGATCGGCCTCCACAATCAGCACGCCGATTGCCGCCAGCGCGCAGCCCAGCAGCCACAGCGCCGATGCGCTGCCGCGCTGCCACCCGCGGAACAGCAGTTCCTCGATCGGGGGGGCGATCAGCACCACCATCGGCACCAGCCAGACCTTGTCCATCTTGCCGAAGGCATCGGGCGATGGCAGGTCAAATGCCTTCTGCCAGGCGCCGAGCAGTGGCAGCAGCACCCCGATCAGGCCGATCACCAGCAGCGCGGTCAGCACGGCCCAGCGCTTTGCGCCGCCGTCCCGCCAGCCTTGCGGTTCAAGAATCGCGGGGCGGCGCAGAAAATGGAGGAAATCGCGCAGCACGGTGCGCAGGGTGAGTGGGGCAGTCGTTTCAGTCACGCGGGCGCTGATACGCCTGCAATCCTTTCACCTTGGTTGCCCAACCGCCATTGCCCAAATGGCCCTGCCCGGTGTAAGGGCGCGCCCAACCTCCCTTCCAGTCGAAACAGGACGCCATGGCCGGCCATTCCAAATTCAAGAACATCATGCACCGCAAGGGCGCGCAAGATAAAAAGCGCGCGGCGCAGTTTTCCAAGCTTTCCCGCGAAATTACCGTCGCGGCCAAGATGGGTATGCCCGATCCGGATATGAACCCGCGCCTGCGGGCGGCAGTGCTGGCCGCGCGTGCCCAATCGATGCCCAAGGACAACATCCAGCGCGCGATCGACAAGGCGAGCAAGGGCGACGGTGAGAATTACGAGGAAGTGCGCTATGAAGGCTATGGCCCCGGCGGGGTCGCCCTGATCGTTGAGGCGCTGACTGACAACCGCAACCGTACCGCCACCAATGTCCGCACCGCCTTTGCCAAGAACGGCGGCAACCTGGGCGCATCGGGCGCGGTCAGCCACGGCTTTGAACGGCTTGGCCTGATCGAATACGGCGCTGCCGCGGGTGATGAAGACAAGGTGCTTGAAGCCGCGATCGAGGCCGGCGCTGACGATGTCGAAAGCGATGAGGACGGCCACCAGATCTGGGTCGCGGTGGAAAACCTTCACCCCGTCGCGCGCGAACTGGAAAAGGCGCTGGGCGAGGCCGAAGGCGTCAAGCTGGCGTGGAAACCCAGCCTGAAAGCCGACGTGGGAGAGGCTGACGCGGCAACCCTGCTAAAGCTGATCGACGTGCTTGACGATGATGACGACGTACAGACCGTGTGGGGCAATTATGAAATTTCCGACGCGGTGATGGAGAAGCTGGGGTGATTGCAATGCGGCGCGCTGGTTTAAGACTTGTGCCGCGCCCTTTGAACAATCAGTTCTCGCACAAAGACACAAAGACACAAAGCTGCCAGGCCCTGCGCCGCAGGCCATTCCCTATGACTGCACCAATACTACGGTATGTGATGGGCTGCATTCGGCTTTGCCGAAAGCACGGCATCTTCGTGTCTTCGTGTCTTTGTGCGACAAAACCCTTTACTGCGCCATGCTGATCATCGGCCTTGATCCCTCGCTGACCTGCACCGGCTGGGGCGTGATCGCGAAAGTTGGCAACCGGCTGAGCCATGTGGCCAACGGTCAGATCAGGACTGATCCCAAGGCCTCGCTGCCTGAACGCCTCGTCACGCTTGATCGCGAATTGACCGACGTGATCCTGCGCCACCGCCCGGATCAGGGCGCGGTGGAAGAGGTGTTCGTCAACAAGAACCCGCAATCGACGCTCAAGCTGGGGCAGGCGCGCGGGGTCTGCCTGCTGGCGCTGGCCCGCGCCGGTCTGCCGGTAAACGAATATGCCACGCGCCTGATCAAGCAGGCGATTGTCGGCACCGGCGGGGCGGAAAAGGCGCAGGTTCAGGCCATGCTTGGCGTGCTGCTGCCCGGCGTGAAGCTGGCCGGGGCGGACGCGGCGGATGCGCTGGCGGTGGCGATCGCCCACGCGCATCTGGCGGGCAGATAGCCAGTCAGGGTTCAGCTTCGCGCGCTTAGGCAGCGCCGTTCCGGGGGCACAACCGGAGGTCGCCAATGCACTTCATCAAGCCACTGACCCTTGCCGCAATGGCCGGGCTCACCCTTTCAGCCTGCACCGCCAGCCGTTACCAGATTTCCGACGCGCTGATGCGCTATGGTTTGAATCAGAACAAGGCGAGCTGCGCCGCAGAGTTCCTGCGTGGGCACCTCTCGTCCTCACAAGTCAGCCGCCTGAGCAAGGCCGCGCGGTATTATGATACTGGCCGCGCGCTGACCTTTGGTGATCTGGTTCGCGTCACCGGGACGATCAACGATAGCCAGACCACACTGCAAGTCGGGGCGGCGGCGCTGGCCTGCGGGCTGGTGGCGGATATGCGCATACCGGGGCTGTAAACCACCGGCCCGCCGCGCGGGCTTGCGCGGCGGGCCGGCGCGGTGCATAGAACAAACCATGATCGCCCGCCTCTCTGGCCTGTTTGACGATTTCGGCCCCGACTGGGCGGTGATCGACGTCAATGGCGTGGGCTACCTCGTCCATTGCAGCGCCAAGACGCTGGATGCGCTGGGTGCGCGCGGGGACCGGGTGACGGTCCATACCGAACTGCAGGTTTCGGAAAACGATATGCGCCTGATCGGTTTCGCCAGCGGAGAGGAACGCGCCTGGTTCCGCCTGCTTACCGGTGTGCAGGGCGTGGGCAGCAAGATGGCGCTGGCCGTGCTGTCCGCGCTGTCGACCGAGGATCTGCAGCACGCCTGCGCCGCCGGTGACGCGGCAATGGTCGCGCGGGCGCAGGGCGTGGGGCCAAAGCTGGCCGGGCGGATCGTCAATGAATTGAAGGACAAGGCCGGCGGCCTGCCCGCTGCCCCCGGCGCGGCGCCGGCGACGGTCCCGGCCGGATCGGCCAGCACCGACGCGGTTTCCGCGCTGCAGAACCTGGGGTTCAAGCCCAACGTCGCGGCCCAGGCTGTGGCCCGGGCGATTGAGGAACTGGGCGAGGGGGCAGAGTTGAATGACCTGATCCGCGTGGGGCTGAAGAGGGCAGCAGGGTGATGTGGCAGCCGCCAGAATCTAGATGCTGTGACGAATCGGTCCTCAAAGAAGTTGATCGGCACTGGGGAGATGCAAGCGAGCGATTAAAGTCTGCATCTGAGTATGCTCTTGGTGCCTTGAAGGGTCTTTTCCTCGCGAATGGGGGTGCGATCGTTGGTCTATTGACCTTTGTTGGCAACGCTCACGAAGCCCACATTAAGGTTGGTGGCATTCGATCAGCATTTGCTTTGTTCGCGCTAGGTTTATCGGCAGTGCTCGTGGCGTACATTGCTGGTTACGTGTCGCAGGCTTACAACATGCAGGCTAGCGACCGCCGTGCATGGCACGCGTACGAGAGGGCTTCGGCGCCTGAGGTGCTGCAACACGTAGATTCCCTTGCAAGACAGGCCAATCGCGCCGAGAATATAGGCATCGGAATGGTCGTTGCTTCGTTGGTTCTGTTCATCACTGGCGCATTCGTTGCCCTTAGTGCGATCTTATGACCGACAACCCGCTCCTTTCTCCCGCGCCCCAAGCCGAAGACGCCGACGCGGCGCTGCGGCCCAAGACGCTGGCTGAATTCGTCGGGCAGGCGGGGGCGAAGGACAATCTCAAGGTGTTTATCGATTCCGCCCGGTCGCGGCGCGAGGCGATGGATCATGTGCTGTTCTATGGCCCGCCGGGCCTGGGCAAGACCACGCTGGCCAACATCATCGCGGCGGAGCTGGGCGTGAACCTGCGCCAGACGTCCGGCCCGGTGCTGGAGCGGCCGGGCGACCTTGCCGCGCTGCTCANNCTGGGCAAGACCACGCTGGCCCAGATCGTCGCGCGCGAGCTGGGGGTGGGGTTTCGCGCCACCTCTGGCCCGGTGATCGCCAAGTCGGGCGACCTTGCCGCACTGCTGACCAACCTTGAAGCGGGTGACGTTCTTTTTATCGATGAAATTCATCGTCTTAACCCCGTGGTGGAAGAGGTGCTCTATCCAGCGATGGAGGACCGCGCGCTTGATCTGATCATTGGCGAGGGGCCTTCGGCGCGCTCGGTGCGGATCGATCTGCCGCCCTTCACCCTGATCGGCGCAACCACCCGGCAAGGCCTGCTGACCACGCCGCTGCGCGACCGGTTCGGCATCCCCGTGCGGCTCAATTTCTACACCGTGGCGGAACTGGAACGGGTGGTGACGCGCGGTGCCGGGCTGCTGGGGATCGGGATCGATCCGGGCGGGGCTGAGGAGATTGCGCGGCGCGCGCGCGGCACGCCCCGGGTGGCCGGACGGCTGCTGCGCCGGGTGCGCGATTTTGCCCATGTCGGCGGCGATGCCGCGATTTCGCGAAGCCTGGCTGATGGCGCGCTGACCCGGCTGGAGGTGGACGCGCTGGGCCTGGATGCGCAGGACCGGCGCTATCTCCACATGATCGCCGATATCTACAAGGGCGGCCCGGTGGGGGTTGAAACGCTGGCCGCCGGCCTGTCAGAACCGCGCGACACGATCGAGGAGGTGATCGAACCCTATCTGATCCAGCTTGGGCTGGTTGCGCGCACCGCCCGCGGGCGCTGCCTTAACGATCGCGGATGGAGCCACCTTGGCCTTGCCGCGCCGCAGGAGCCGGGGCAGGCAGGGCTGTTCGATGACGGGAAATAGCTGGCGGGAACCTGCGGGGCTTCCCCTTGGCCCGGTGCCGAATCGGGTGGGCCGTTGGCGACACCGGTGGGGGTGCCATTCGGGCTTACGAAACAGGATCAGGGGTTGCCAATGATCATCGCACCGGCCCATCACAACAGCATCTGGCCGTGCAACGGTTCCGGAATGGGACAGAAACGGTCAACTTCGCAAATTGAGGGCTTTTTTTGTCCGCGCGGCTCTGCAAAATACGGTTAATTCGATTGTCGGCTTAACCTCTCTCTGTCCATTTGGAGGTACAGGGGCATGACGGGCGCACCAACGTCCGGTACGAAAGGCCCACTCGGTAGAAGAGAGCAACGCTTATGTCGGTTCGGATGGCCATTGCAAAACTCGCGGTTTTTGCCGCTGGAGGTGCCGTTATCGGCGGCGGTGCAGTCCATGTGGCCGAGGCTCCGGCCAAGAAGGTGCAATATATCAAGCACGCCGCAGCGCCGCACAAGGCGCAGCGCAAGATCGTGCGTCAGGCCCGGGTTGAACCCCGCAAGGTGAAGCGGATTCGCCGCGTCGTGACGCGGCACTATTTGCCGGTCGATCCGCAGCCGCAAATGGCAGCGGCCATGCCTTACCTGCCGCCACTCCCGCCGCAGCCGATGCCCGAAGGCGGCAGCGGCGGCAGCACCGTGGTGCTGGGCGGTTCGGGCGGCTTCGGATTTGGCGGCGGCTTCTTTGGCGGCTTCTTCGGCGGCAGCGGTGGCGGATCAGGCGGCAGCGTGGTTATCACATCGACCACCACCGGATCGACTTCCAGCTCCAGCTCGGGCGGTTCCACATCCAGTTCGGGTGGATCGACCTCAAGCTCGACCGGTGGACTGACCAGCACCACCACTTCGGGCGGGATCAGCTCCAGCACGTCAACTTCGAGCGGGGTTTCGACCTCCACGGGCGGTGTTTCCACTTCGACTGGCGGGGTTTCGACTTCAACGGGCGGCGTGTCCACCTCCACGGGCGGGGTTTCGACCTCGTCGGGCAATGTGACCAGCTCGAGCAGCACCTCGACCTCGTCGGGCAATGTCACCAGCTCG
>JAFEEX010000044.1 GCA_018240895.1 Pseudomonadota bacterium
TCCAGAAAACCGGGACCACCTCATCCATCTCAATCAGCGCGCCCAGCGTGCAATAGGTGAAGGTGCCGCCCAGCCCCGGCGTGGTTTCCGCGCAGTCGCGCTCCCCGGTCACGATCAGCGCGCCGTCCTTCACCGTGCTTTTGATCCGGTCGAACTTCGGCCCGTCCAGCGTTTCGATGGCCTGCACCTTTTCCAGCAGGGTGTTGGCCTGCTTCAGCTTGGAAAAGGTGATCGGTTCGCGCAGCAGATCTTCGCGCTGCGTGCCGGTGAAGGCATAGCCATTGATAACCCGGCGCACCCGTTCGGCGGTGAGGCGGTCGGCATAATCCTCCCCCTCCACAAGGATGAAGCGGCGGTTGCCGCCATCGCGCGCATTGGCGGCCAGTACGGCATGGGCCGTGGTGCCGGACCCAGCGAAGGAGTCAAGAATGAGGGCATTGGGCCGTGTGGCAATGTCGATTACCCGTTCCACGACTTTGACAGGCTTTGGCGTGATGAACAGATCGTCGCCAGAGGTTGCGGTGAGGATTTTGGACAGGTCTTGTTTGGAATTGCGAGTGCTACCCACCTCCTGCCAAGGCCAAATGGTTTGAGGGACCACGCCATCGCGCACTTCAGACAAAAAACGCTTTATCCCAGGGCGATTGTCACCGGACGGCCCCCACCAGATGCGGCCTTCAGAGTCGAGCCTATCGAAGTTCTCCTTACTCACGCGCCAATAGCTGCCCGCAGGCGGCCCCGGAATGACGCGCCCGGTCTTTGTGGTGATCGGGTAAAGCCCTTGGGAATAGACATTGCGCGCAGCCAGATCGCTCAGCAGCCAAGGTCCACGAGGGTCATTATCGGGATTCTGATATCGTGCCGCCATCGCATCGGTGCGAGGCATGAGGTTTGGCTCCCAATCTTCAAGAGAGCGGGCATAGATCAGCACATAATCATGGTCCACGCTGAAGTATTGGGCCGTGTTTTTGGGACTGTCTGCTTTGTGCCAAATGGCCGTTGCAACGAAATTCTGCTCGCCAAAAATTTCATCCATCATCGCGCGGGCATGAGCAATTTCGTTGTCGTCCAACGTGATCCAAATACTTCCATCCGTGGAAAGCAGCTCATGCAGCAGCTTCAGGCGCGGCCACATCATGCACGCCCATTTGTCGTGCCGCAGCCCGTCCTCCAGCCCGATGGGGTTGGCGTCCAGCCATTCGCGGATCATGGGCGAATTGACGTTGTCGTTATATGCCCAGCCTTCGTTGCCGGTGTTATAGGGCGGATCGATGAACACGCAGTCCACCTTGCCCGCATACATCGGCAGCAAGGCCTTCAGCGCGTGCAGATTATCGCCGTGGACGATCAGGTTGCCATCCAGCCGGGGTTCGCCAATCCCCTTGTCCGCCTGCATCTCCAGCGGGCGAAAGGGCACCGTCAAATGGTGATTATAGACGAATTCCTTGCCCTTGAATTGCAGTTCCGGCACGCACACGCTCCCCTGATAAGGGGGGCAGGTCTAGCCGGGTTTCGCAGGGAGCCGCAAGCGTGGGCATCCGCTGTGTGACTCTACCTGTAAACCTTGATGGCAGTTGGTGAGACCAGAGCGAACGGACACAGGACAACTACCCCCGGCGGTGAGCGAAGGTTGTCCGCTCAGTTGCCAGAGGCAGCCCGGTCCGTTCAAGCATGGCAGTCGGAGCCGACCGTCGCTTTCGGACGCTTCCGGGCGAGGGTTCGCCGGATGCTTGGTGGTTGCTTACGACGCTGTTCCCCGCGCCGCCGGTCGCCCCTCCACCTTTCGGACTGGGCTTGCCAATATGACCGGACCCCACTGGTTTGGCATTCTCACCCGCGCCGCCAGTGTGTCTAGCCGCCCAGCGAAGGTGCCCGGCGCGAAGCCGGGATAGGGTGTCGTTAGGCCGCTTCGCCTTCGATCAATGCGCGAAGGCTGCGTGCGGTGATCAGGGTGCGCTTGCCGAACTTGCGGGCTTCCAAGCGGCCTTCACCGATCAACTGATAGAGGTAGGTCCGGCCGAAGCTGCTGACCTTGCACGCTTCGCTGACCGAATAGGCCAGCGGGGCAAGGGCATCGGCGGAAGTGGTGTCGATACTCATTTCGCCTCCCGATTGCGCCCGGACATATGCGGGCATTGGCGGAGGCATCTGTAACGCGCTGCCGGAGGGTCGGCGCGAACCGTTAATTCCGTTTATTCTGGACAGGGTTTTTCGATTCGGCTGCCAGAGCGGTGTTGATGCCCCGCGCAATGCGGATTTGCTGACTTTTCAGTGCGCTGCCAGTCAGAGTGGAATTGGTAAGGTTCATCGCAATTGCAGTCGCGGGGCGAGTGTCACCGGCTTCAATCAAACGAAGTGCATCGGCTACACGTTCCTGTTCCCAATGATTCGATGGTCCCGATGGACGACCCGGCCTTTTCTTAGGTTTGCCAGCAAGTGCGCCTAGCAGGTGGTCCGCATCCTTTCGCGCAATCCTGATGGCGCTGAAATCGGTGCGCAGGTGTTCGAAATTGGTCAATTCCCAGTCCATGGATTCGACGATGCCCGACACCCAGTCGATTGAAATCCATACCTCCGGTTCTTCGGGATCATCCTCCCAAAATGAAGTAAGGTCGCCGCGTGGCTCCCCCGAATCCCGCCAGATCGTTATCGGCACCAACTGGGGGTGAATGTCGCGCGGGAGCCGCTCCACCTTGCAAGAATCCTTGAAGGTGAATTGCCTACGATAACCATATGCGGGCAGTCCGCCGCGAAGGGCGGCAAGCAGTGTTTCTACGGCTTCAAGCTCGTCGATGCCTTGCCGCGCGACGGCTTCGAACATCTCGCCAAAGTAGGTCCATCGCGCGCGATCTTTGGTTTCCATGTGCAGCCCCTATGTATTCATTTCCAGGGTAGACCCGGAAATCTGCCAGTTTTGCGCCATCACCACTCGCCAAACTGCGGTAGGGTTAAGTGCAGTTGTGACAGATTCAGCCAGTATGGCGCTCAGGGAATGGCACAACGTCCGCCCCTTTGCGCAACTGGTCCAGATAGTCCGACCACCATTGCGCCATTTCAACGCGCTCTTTCCAGTGAGCGCCGCGATGATAGGCTGCGCGCACCTTGTCGGTATCGCCATGAGCAAGCGCGCGTTCGATTGCGTCCGGGTTCCACTTGCCGCTTTCGTTCAACAACGTGGAAGCCATGGCGCGGAAGCCGTGTGCTGTCATTTCATCGGTGGCATATCCCAGCCGCCGCAGTCCCGCGTTGATCGTGTTCTCGCTCATGGGGCGGGTGCGAGTGCGGACCGATGGGAGCACAAACCCGGCTGGCCCCGTTACGGCCTGCACTTCGCGGAACAGTTCGACTGCCTGCCGCGATAGGGGGACATGGTGCGCCTTGCGCATTTTCATCTTGCCTGCCGGGATGATCCAGAGCGCGCCGTCCAGATCGATTTCGCTCCATTCGGCATGGCGCAGTTCGCCGGGGCGGACAAAGACATGAGGAGAAATCTGCAAGGCCAGTTTGGTAATTCCGCTGCCATCATAGTCATCAATGGCGCGTAGCAGCTCGCCCGCCTTCTTTGCGTCGGTGATCGCGCCGTAATGGGTAACAGTTGGCGCAGTCAGCGCACCGCGCAAATCGCGGGTAGGGTCTGAAACCAGCCGCGCTGTTGCCACGGCATAGCGGAACACGGCACCTGCCAGTTGCAGGCTGCGCCGCGCACTTTCCAGCTTTCCTTTGCCTTCGATTCGGCGAATGGCTGTCAGCACGTCCGCCGGTTCAATCTCGCCAATGGGCAGTTTGCCGATGGACCCGCAGACCAGAGACAGCAGATATTCGCTGCGCGTGGCCGTAGCGGGTGCCCAGCCCTTGGTCCCGTCGCGCCGCCGCTTCTCGCAATATTCGTCGCAGATCGCCTTGAACGTATCCGCCGCCTGAATGCGGGCGCGGACCTTTTCGCGCTGCTTCTCGCGCGACGGGTCTTTGCCTAGCGCGATCAGTTCCCGCGCTTCCTCGCGCCGCCTGCGAGCTTCACCAAGTCCGATTTCAGGATAGGCCCCGATGGCCAGCAGCTTCTCGCGCCCATCGACACGATACTTGAGCCGCCAGAGCTTGCCTCCGGCTGGCGTGATCAGCAGGAACATGCCGCCGCCGTCTGCCAGCTTGATCGCCTTCACGCCGGGTTTTGCATTGCGGATGGCTACATCGGTCAAAGCCACGGGATTGCCTGCCTTTCAGGGGGCTATACCCCCAATATACCCCCAAGCGTGGGGGTATCGACTTGGCCGTTTTGCAAATACCCCCCAATCATACCCCCAGCGGCTGGTGGCTGAATGCGAACGCGGGTGAACGCTTGCGGTCTAATAACCGCTAAATACCTTGAAGTTTGGGGGTTTGTCCAGACGCCTGCGAACATCGGCGGACAGGAAAATGGAGCGGGTGAAGGGAATCGAACCCTCGTCGTAAGCTTGGGAAGCTTCTGCTCTGCCATTGAGCTACACCCGCGTGGGCGGAGCCACTGCCACAGGGCAGGGGTTCCGGTCAACAGCCGATCGGGCTTGCGGGTGGCGGCGTCAGCCGTGCTGGGTTCGGCCGCGATCCATTACGGCGTGGCGGCGGGCTTCGACTTCCCCTCCGCTTACCGCGCGGTTGTGCGCGGAGGAACGCTCATGCTCAAGCGCCAGCGCATCTGCGAAGGGCAGGGCATAGCCATCGTCGATCAATGCCTTGTAAGCCTGGACCATCGCCGGATCGGCGCTGGCCATGTCCTCGGCGAGCTTTACTGCGGTCGCAATAAGATCGTCTGCCGATACCACGCGATTGACCAGGCCCCAGGCGCAGGCGGTTTCCGCATCAAGAAAATTGCCGGTAAGCGACAGTTCCTTCGCGCGGGATATCCCGATCATCCGGCTGAGCTTTTGCGACAGGCCCCAGCCGGGCATGATCCCGACGCGGGCATGGGTATCCGCAAAGCGCGCATTTTCGCTGGCGATCAGCACGTCGCAAGCCAGGGCCAGTTCGAACCCGCCGGTGATCGCCACGCCGTTGATCGCGCCGATCACCGGTTTCCTGCATTGCTCAACCGCCTTGACCGGATTGGTCGCCGCCGCTCCGGCATTGGCTGCACCCAAACCGTCAACCCCGAGCTCCTTGAGATCCAGCCCGGCGGTGAAGGCGCGGGTGCCTGCCCCGGTCAGGACCAGCGCATGAACCGCCGGGTCCGCGTCAAGGTCGGCCAGCGCCGCGGCAAGCTGGGCGCGCAGGTCACGGGACAGGGCGTTCATCGCCTCTGGCCGGTTGAGCGTGACGATGGCGATTGCGCCGCGGCGTTCAGTCAGGACCAGCATGGTTATTCTCCGTTTGATGGGCCATTGTTCAACCGGTCCCGCGCCTTGCCGAAAGTGCGCGCCAGGGCAGTGCCGGCGGCAACAAAGCCCACCGCCAGCGCCACCGTGCTGCAGGCTACTGGCTGGGTGAGCACGTGGCTGGCCAGTGCAAGCCCGGCCAGCAAATTGAACGACCCCCAAAGGAAGTTCTCAACCGGGGAGGCCATCCGGTTTCCGCGTGGCGGACGCCAGGGCGTAAAGAAGCGCAGCCCCAGCATTCCGGCGGCAATGTGCGGCACTGCGTTGCACAGCAGCGCGCCCGCCAGAATCAGCAGCAGCCAGTTCATCCGTTACAGCCGTGTCCGGGCGCTTTGCCCGTCATCGATGCGGATCGTTGCCCCGGTTACGCACTCGCTGGGCGGGGCGACCAGATAAAGCAGGGTAGAATCCATCTGTTCCGGCACCGGCACGCGCTTTCGCGGCAGATGGGGGGCCGGGTTGCCGCCCATGCGTTCGAACATCCCGTCGGTCATTTCCGAAACGAACATCCCCGGCGCGATTGCATTGACGTTGATGTTGTATGCCGCCCACTCAACCGCCAATGCCTCGGTCATCCGGGCGATTGCCGTCTTGGTTACGGCATAGAGCGCCGCGCCGCCGCCGTCATAACGGAAATGCGCGACCGAACTGATGTTGACGATCCGCCCCGGCTTTTCGGCCGCGATAAGCCGGCGTGCCACCTCGCACGACAATATCCACGGGCCGCGCAGGTTTACTCCCAGTACCTGGTCGATCAGGTCCAGGCTCATCTTGTGAGCGCGCCGGGCGTCGGGCATTCCGGCGTTGTTGATCAGGATATCGACCGTGCCGAAGGCCTGTTCGGCGGCGCTGACGGCGGCGATCAGGCTGTCCGCCAGGGTCGCATCCATCGCCACGGCAAGCGCCCTGCCGCCACGCGCGCGGATCTTGCTGGCCAGGGCTTCCAGCCGGTCCACGCGCCGCGCGCACAGGACAACGGCGGCACCCTGGCTGGCCAGAACTTCCGCAAAGCGGGCACCCAGACCCGAAGAAGCGCCGGTGACCAGCGCAACGCGCCCGGTCAGATCGGTTGCGGCATTCGGCAGGGGATATTCGCTCATCCGGGGGTCTTCCGTCAGATGCTGCGATTCAATCGCGCGGTTAACTGCACGATGCATGGGCTGAACCCCAATGACAAGCCGCTTCGTCTGCTGAAGCAGGAGCCGGACGAAATGCTGCACAAGGTGGCGGGCGGCCCGAAGAGACGGCTGGACTTCAAGCGCGCGCTTAAACATATTGGCGGCCGGGCACAGCCAGCGCAGGGAACGATGGAACGCCCAGCCCGGAGGATGCACGATCATGGCCACCACGCTGACCCGCCCGATCAATCCCGTCGATGTCAGTGCCGACGCGCTTTACGTTGAGGACCGCTGGCGCGAACCCTTTGCCGCGCTGCGTGCCGCCGCGCCGCTAAGCTGGCGGGCGGACAGTCCGTTCGGTGCCTATTGGTCTGCGGTCACGCATGATCTGGTGCAGGAGGTGGAACTGCGCCATGATGTGTTTTCCTCTCGCTGGGATCTGGGAAACATCACCATTGCCGAGGCGGTGAATGGTGAGGGCTTTCCCAACTTCATCGCTCAGGATCAGCCGATCCACACTGCCCAGCGCAGGGTGATCGCGCCGGCCTTCGCCCCCAGCCAGATCGCCCGGCTGGAACAGCAGGTCCGCGCGCGGACGACTGCGCTGTTCGATGCTTTGCCGCGCGGCGAAACCTTTGATTGGGTGGAAAGCGTTTCCCTGCCGCTGACGCTGGGAATGCTCTGCATCCTGTTCGATATGCCTTATGACGAATGGCGCGATCTGAAGCGCTGGTCGGACTGGGCAAGCGGGGTTTCGGCAGACAACCTCAACGATGAATACCGCGCCGAATTCATGGTCCACATGGGCGAGATGCTGGCCCGGTTCGATCGCGAACTGGAAGCGCGCCGCGCGCTTGATCCAACCGATGACCTACTCAGCCGGATGGTCCATTCGGAAGCCATGGGTAATATGGAGCCGATCGAACGGATCGCCAACATCGCCCTGCTGATCGTGGGCGGCAATGACACCACCCGCAATTCGATGTCGGCCCTGGTTGAGGCGTTCAATACCTATTCCGATCAGCTTGAGCGGTTGCGCGCCGATCCTGCGCTGATTCCCAATGCCGCGCAGGAAATCATCCGCTGGCAAAGTCCCGTCACCCATATGCGCCGCACCGCGCTCCAGGATACGGAACTGGGCGGCCAGACCATCCGCAAGGGTGAAAAGGTGGTGATGTGGTACATCAGCGCCAACCGCGATGAAGCAGTCTTTCCCGATGCCGAGCGCTTTGATGTCGGGCGCGACAATGCCCGCCGCCATCTGGGCTTTGGCCACGGGATCCATCGCTGTGTCGGTGCGCGGCTGGCCGAGGTGCAGCTTCAGGCGGTGATCGGGGAAATGGTGGGCCGGCCGATCCGGGTCGTGCCGCAAGGCGCGCCGACGCGGTTGGCCAGTCCGTTCCTGCATGGCTTCACCGCCATGCCGGTCAAGATCGAACCGGCATAGCGCCGGCAGCCGTACCGCTGCATGACCAAACTGTAATGAAGCGGACCGCAACGGGTAAGCGGGGGCGGCGCAGACACGCGCCGTCAACAACCCAACGGGAGACTGTCGATGCGTCTGACTCGCCTTGTTCCGGCTATTGCCACCGCTTCTCTGCTGGCACTTGTGCTGCCTGCCCAGGCCCAGCCCGCCCCGCAACCGGCTCCAGCCCAGCCTGCCCCGGCTGGGGACGCCCCTGTGCCGACCTGCTCGGCCAAAGTGACCGACCATTGCATGCAGCGCGGCGGCCATTCACAAGCCGGGGCCAAGCACCATTCCGGCAACCACCACAACGGCAGCCATCATTCCGGCAAGGCCAAGCATCACGAAAAGGCCAAGTAGGCCTTCAGCCCCATTGATTCAGCCAAACCCCGGAACGCGTGGACCAGCGTTCCGGGGTATTTCTTGCCTTGATCAGGAAGCCGGCGGGACGCCTTTGTGCCCGCCAAACTTGGCCCGCAACGCCGAGAGCATCCGCGCTTCGACTGCGGTGTCGTCATGGCTGTTGAACCGTTCAAACAGCGATGAGGCGATCACCGGGACGCTGACCCCCTGTTCCACCCCGGCGATGACTGTCCAGCGCCCTTCGCCGCTGTCGGCAACGCGCGGGCTGAAGGTTTCCAGTTTGGGATCTTCCGCCAGGGCATCCGCGCCCAGATCGATCAGCCAGGATGAAACCACGCTGCCGCGCCGCCACACTTCGGCAATCGCGGCCAGGTCCAGCTTGTAACGGTATTCTTCAGGCACCGCGTCAGAACCCGCGCTGGCAAACAGTGCGAAACCTTCGGCAAAGGCCTGCATCATGCCGTATTCGATGCCGTTGTGGATCATCTTGACATAGTGGCCCGATCCCGGCGGCCCGCAATGCAGCCAGCCTTCCTCTCCCGGAGCGATCGGCCCGCCATCACGCGCAGGGGTGCGCGGCGCGGTGGCAATGCCGGGGGCCAGACAGGCAAAGATCGGCGCATTGCGGGAAACCGCCGCATCCTCTCCGCCGATCATCAGCGAATATCCGCGCTCCAGCCCGAACAGGCCGCCGCTGGTGCCGCAATCGACAAAGGCGATGCCTTGCGGAGCGAGCGCGCGGGCGCGCGTGACCGAATCCTTGAAATAGGAATTGCCGCCATCGATGATGCAATCGCCCGCTGCCAGCAGCGGTGCCAGTTCATCGATCACGCTTTGGGTTATCTTCCCGGCGGGAACCATCAGCCACAACGTGCGCGGCGTGGCCATTCCTGCCACCAACGCGGCGACGCTGTCCGCTGGTACAGCCCCGGTTTCCGTCGCCAGCGCGGCCCGTTCCGCCGGGTCGATCGAAAAGATGTGGCATTCGTGCCCACCCTTGCTCAACCGGCGCACCATGTTGCCACCCATCTTGCCCAGGCCGATAAATCCGATCTGCATGATCCTTGCGTTCCCTTTCGTATCCAGCGGCATGCTGGCGCCGATCCTTCCTTTTCGCCGCAAATTCAGGCTGCGGCAATCGGCAATGCTTGATGCCCAGCAGGTTAACGGGCAATAGGGTCCGCGCAGCGGGCCAGGCCCGCAGGTCGACAATCCAGCGGAGTTGGACATGAAGCAGTGGCGGAAGGTGAATCTTGTCTGTGGCGCGGGAATCGCGGCAATGGTGGCGGTGTGTCAGCCGGCATCGGCCACGGGTACGCGGCAGCCTGAAAACATCCTGCCCACGCCTGTGCCTACGCCCGCGCCAGTCCCGCAGGCGAGCCCCAGCACCAGTCCGGTAATAACGCCGGCACCGGTGGCCACGCCAACGCCTGCCCCGACTGCGGTGCCGGTCGTCACTCCGCCGCCCAAGCCCGCTGTATCCAGTGTCCTGCCGGTGGATGAACCGGTAATGGCCTGGACCACGACCGACGCCCAGGCGCTGCTCGGCGTTATCGAGGGCATTGGGGCCGATGGCCTGATCCCGGGGGACTATGAGCCGGAAAAGCTGCGCGCCGCGATCGCCGCCGGGGCCAGCCCTGCGCTGGATGCCCAGGCCAGCCGGTCCTTCGCTTGGCTGGCGGAGGATATGCGCGACGGCCGCACGCGGATGGATGCGCGGTTGCAGTGGTTCGCGGTTGATACCGATGCTGATCACAGCACGATTACCGGGCTGATGACCGCGGCCCTGGCCAATCACGATGTTGTCGGAACCATCGCCGGGCTTGCCCCGACGCATCCGGACTATACCGCGCTGAAAGCGCTGCTGGCCGCCACGCCCAAGGCTGACAAGGCGGCCCGCAACCTGATCCGGATCAACCTTGATCGCTGGCGCTGGCTGCCGCGCGAAATGGGCAAGTATTATCTGCTGACCAACCTGCCCGAATTCCAGCTGCGGCTGACGGTCGATAATTCGATCATCCGGTCTTACCGCACCGTGGTCGGCAAGCCGGGCCGGACTGCGACGCCCAATCTGGCCGAACAGGTTGAAGCGGTGGTGTTCAACCCGACCTGGACCGTCCCGCAATCGATCGTGGTGGGTGAAGGGCTGGGCGCGCGGCTGTGGGCCAACCCCAGATCGGCGGCGCGCCAGGGTTACAAGGTTACCAAAAACAAGGACGGCACCTTTACCGTGGTCCAGCAGCCGGGTGACAGCAATTCGCTGGGCCGGATGAAGATCGATATGCCCAACCCCCACGCGATCTATCTGCACGATACCCCGTCAAAGGCGCTCTTCAATACGCCGGTGCGCGCCTACAGCCACGGCTGCGTGCGGACCGAACGCGCGGTTGAACTGGGCATGACCATGGCGATTCTGGGCGCGGGGCTTACCCCGGAACAGGCCGTGCAATACAACCTGTCCGGCAAATATACCAAGGTGCCGATGACCAAGACCTTCCCGGTCTATCTGACCTATTTCACCATGGCGACCGGGATCGACGGGAAGATGGGCAAGTTCGCCGACATCTATGGACGCGACGTACCGGTTCTGGCCAGCTTCGCCAAACCGCGCGCCGCATGGAACGGCCAGCGCACCAGCAGCGAAGCCGTGGTCAAGTTGGATAATCCGCTTTGATGGGACAGGGGATAGGCCGTCCGGCCTGTCCCCCGCTCATCGCGGAACTCTAGGGAATCAAACCCCGATCCGGTCAGCGTAGAGCAGGCGACCGCCCGAAAGGTGCCACAGCGCGTCGTTGAAATGCTCTGGCCCCATGGCGAAGCACCCTTCGCTGCGGCCCAATTTGCCGAACTTGCTGATCATGTCATCAGCGGCATAGGCTGCGGGGTGCATCACGATTGCCCGGTCAAGCGCGTTGGAATTATCGGCATCAAGCCCTTCAAGCCGGATCGATGTGCCGTACTTACCGTTGTACCATTCGCAGGTCAGGTAAGCCCCGCGCGAGGTCGCCTCTGAACCGATGCCGTTGGAGAAGGATTGCAGAAAACCCGAATGCGCCGGGTCCGATCCGCGTCCGTGGCTGACCAGGAATGACCGGATATCGCCCCGTTCCAGATTGACGAAGTGCAATCGCGGCAGGGTGGAGGCCCGGGCGAAATCGGCAATCCCGACAATGTCGTGCCGCCACACCGACGCTCCGGCGCGCTCAAGCTCGCGCTTGGCAACCGTGATCAGGCGGGCGTTGTAGGCCGGATCGACCGGCGCCACCGTTGGCAGGGCCGGCTTGGGTGGGACAACTGGCGGGACGGGCGCGGGCGTTTTTGCGAAGGCTTTATCAAAGTCTTCGGTCAACGATTGGGCCAAGGCGCGCGCCGGCAGCGCCAGAAGCGCCCCCGTGGCCAAACCACCCCGCAAGAGATGCCGTCGATTCATGACCCCTGTCATAGCACGTCTAAAATAAAACGATCCTGAACGAAGCGCTAGACTGAATCGGCGGGCAAGCGCGCCTCTGCGCCAAGCTGCATCAGCGCCTGCCCGTCAACCCGCATCACGGTCCATTCATCCATGAACCGCGCGCCCAGGCTGCGATAGAAGCCGATCGCCGGTTCGTTCCAGTCAAGAACCGCCCATTCCAGCCGGGCGCAATCGCGCTCCACCGCCAGCCGGGCCAGCGCGGCCAGCAGCGTCTTGCCCAATCCCGATCCGCGCGCTTCGGGACGGACAAACAGATCTTCAAGATAGATTCCGGGCCTTCCTTCAAAGGTCGAAAAATTGTGGAAGAACAAGGCAAAGCCTTGGGCCTTGCCGTCAATCTCGCCAATCAGCACTTCTGCATAGGGGCCGTGGCCGCCGTTATGGCCGAACAGCTTTTCGCCCAGTACGGCAGTATCGAAACGCACGGCATCGGCCAGCTTTTCATAAGCGGCGAGAGCGCGGATCAGTTCGGCGATCAGCGGCAAATCATCCCGCGTGGCAAAGCGGACCGTATTTGTCATGCCAGAACCTTTCGAAAACGGGGCCATAGAATGCCCAGCACCAGCCCGGCCATGACCAGCACGAATGACAGGATCTTCCACCATTGCAACGGTTCACCCAGCATCAGTGCCGATGCGCCAAGGCCGAATACCGGCACCAGCAGCGCCAGGGGCGCGACGCTGGAGGCCGGATGGCGGGACAGCAGCCATCCCCATACGCCATAACCGAACATGGTGTTGCCCACCGCCTGCCACAGCACCGCCGCCCAGGTCCAGTGGTCCGCCGCCAACACGCCCTGTTCCATGCTGTGCCAGCCTTCCAGCACCAGCGCCATGACCAGCAGGGGCGGAATGGCGAACAGGCTGGACCACACGACATAGCCCAGCATATTGACCGATCCGGCCGCGCGCGAAACCATGTTGCCACCCGCCCAGCTCAGCGCGGCGAGCAGCACCAGGGCCAGGCCCAGCGGTGTCGCGCTGCCATCGGTATGCAGCGCGATGGTGGCGATGCCGGCGGTTGCCAGCAGCAGCGCGGCGATCTGATAGGGTGCCATGCGTTCGCCGTTCAGCCGCATGGCCATCAGGATGGTGAAAAAAACCTGGGATTGCACCACCAGGCTGGCCAGCCCCGGGGTGATGTCGGCCCGCATCGCGGTGAACAGCAGCCCGAATTGCCCCGCGCCGATCAGCACACCATAGGCGGCAAGATTGCCCCATGAAACCCTGGGCCGCGGCACAAACAGCGCAAGGGGGAAGAACGCCAGGGTGAAGCGCAGCAGCGCCAGCGTCAGCGGCGGCAGATGAGCCAGCGCGGCCTTGATCACCACGAAATTGGTGCCCCATACCGCTGTGACAGCAAGCGCGAGGAGGAGATGCGCGGGGGGCAGGGCGGGGCGATGCGGCAAGCTCATGCCGCGCCGCCTAGCTCAAGCTGGCGGGCCTAGCTAGGCCGGATCACCATCGAATCGCCGTCCAGTTCAACCTTGCCCAGCCGCCGCAAAACGGACTGGCCCAGCAGATTGACGGACAGCCCCTGCATCACCACCGCTTCGACATTGGTGAACCGTTCCCCGCCGATCTCCACCGAATCTAGCGTAACCCGCGCGCCATAGCCCGTGCCCGATGCGGTTTTCATCACCGGCAGAAAATCGTCCGGCTGGGGCCGCAGGCCAAGGCGTTCGGCGGTATCCTCGGTCAGGGCCACGACATCGGCACCGGTATCGACCAGAAACCGCACGTCCTCACCCTGGATTGCCGCCGTCATATGGAACTGGCCAGAACTGTCACGGCGCAGCACCATCGCATTGCTGTCATCCGCTTCGCCGCCCGCCGGGTGTGGCCGGGCGGGTTGCACGGTCGCTGCAGCATCGGTTTGTGGTTGCGGGCCGGCTGTACGCAGCTGCGGCGCGATCAACGCGGTAATCGCGATCGAGGCCAGGGCGAAGACGATCAGCCGGTTCAGCATCCGGCCACCTTAACGCACGGAAGTTACTGCTTTGCTATCGAATGCCCCGTATCCGCTGGCCAGCGCTGCACCGGTCCAGCCGGTCAGGCAACCGGCCCATAGCGGCTTGCAGAACCTGCCGCATGATCAAGCGGCCTTGCCGTGAGCCTCATCCATGCTGACCGCGCGTCCCGCCTCGATCTCCGCCGCCTTGTCTTCGACCAGCTTGACGATGTGCGAGATCATGTCGGCATCGTGCACGTGATGGTCGGTTACGCCGGACAGATAGACCATGTGCTTGCCCTGGCCGCCGCCGGTGATGCCGATGTCGGTCTCGCGCGCTTCACCCGGGCCGTTGACCACGCAGCCCAGCACTGACAGGCTCATCGGGGTGCGGATGTGTTGCAGCGCTTCTTCCAGTTTCTGGACGGTGCGGATCACGTCGAAACCCTGCCGCGCGCAGCTTGGGCAGGATACCACCCGCACGCCCCGCGTGCGCAGACCCAGGCTTTTGAGAATTTCGAAGCCGACCCGCACTTCCTCTTCCGGTTCGGCGGAAAGCGATACGCGGATCGTGTCACCGATCCCGGCCCACAACAGGTTGCCAATGCCAATGCTGGATTTGACGGTGCCGCCAATCAGCCCGCCCGCCTCGGTAATGCCCAGGTGCAGCGGGCAATCGACAGCTTCGGCCAGCCCCATATAGGCGGCGACCGCCAGGAACACGTCGCTGGCTTTCACCGCAACCTTGTATTCGTGGAAATCGTGGTCCTGCAGCAGCTTGATGTGGTCCAGCGCGGATTCGACCAGCGCCTCGGGGCAGGGCTCGCCGTATTTTTCGAGCAAATCCTTCTCAAGGCTGCCGGCGTTGACCCCGATGCGGATCGCGCAGCCGTTGGCCTTGGCGGCGCGCACCACTTCGGCCACGCGCTCGCTGCTGCCGATGTTGCCGGGATTGATCCGCAGGCAGGCCGCGCCCGCGTCAGCCGCTTCCAGCGCCCGTTTGTAGTGGAAATGGATGTCGGCCACGATCGGCACCTGCGCGGCGCGAACAATTTCGCGCAGGGCAGTGGTGCTTGCTTCATCCGGGCAGGAAACCCGGATGATGTCCGCCCCGGCATCCTCGCACCGGCGGATCTGGGCAATGGTCGCGGCGGCATCGCTGGTCAGGGTATTGGTCATGGTCTGGACCGTGATCGGCGCATCGCCGCCCACCGGCACCGTGCCAACCATGATTTGCCGTGATGTGCGCCGCGCGATGTCGCGCCAGGGTCGGATAGAAGACATGAATGGCGATATAGGGTGCTAGATCATCCGCGCGAAGAGGAATTCGGGATCGATGTGGTCGCCGACCTTGAAGGTGATGTCGGCAACCTTGCCGAAACCGTATCGTTCGTAAAACCGGTGCGCGCCCTGGTTTTCGGAATAGACCGAAAGCTGCACCTCATCTGCGCCGCGCGCGGCAAGTTCGGCCATGGCCCAGTCCATCAGCGCCGCGCCGATTCCCTTGCCGGTCGCCCCGGCGGCGGCATAAAGCTGTTTCAGCTCCATGGTCCGCTCCCCGCGCGCGTGCTCGGGAAAGCCGCATTTCAGCGCGATCTTGGCAAAACCCATCAGTTCGCCGTCGGCTTCCGCCAGGCGGTAAACCTGCAGCGGATCGGCATAGTCGCCAGCGATTGCCGTTTCAGATAGGGCACTGGTCAAAAAGGCATTCAGGTTTTCCGCTGAATACAGGTGCCCAAATTTGGCAATAAAGGCATCGCTGGCCAGCCGCGACAGCGCGGGGATATCGGAAGGGCTGGCTTCACGCAGGATCAGGTCGCTCACAGGGTTCTCGTCATGCAGATTGAAAAATCGTCGGACACATAGTCTCCGAACGGCGGGCATTCCACAAAACCGTGGCTTTCGTAAAGGTGCCGCGCGGGCAGGAAGGGTTCGGGCCGCCCGGTTTCCAGACTGACGCGGGAATAGCCGCGCTGGCGGGCGATGCCAAGCAGGTGGTGGAGCATGGCCTTGCCCGCGCCCCTGCCGCGATAATCGGGATGGGCGCGCATCGATTTCAGCTCGCCGTGGTGTGCGCCGATCTGCCGGATCGCTCCGCAGGCGGCCAGCGCCTCATCGTCCCACAGCGAATAGAAGGTTACGTCATCCGCGCGCAGCCGTTCAACCGGCATGGCATGGACGCTTTCGGGCGGGGACCACCGGTGCATCTCGTCCAGATGAAGCCGCAGTAGCGCGGTGATCTCCGGCCCGGTAAGGTCATCCTCGATGATCGCATAATCAGGCATTCTTGTCCGCCTTGCGTCGGCCCATCCGCATTCCCGCCTCAAGCCGGGCGCGAAGCTGGGTGTAGTAGGCTTCAAGAAAGGCGCGTTCATCGCCCGCGCCGGGGTTCCAGCCGAGCTTGCGGCAGATTGCCTCCTGCACCGCGGCCAGGGCTTCGGGACGGTTTTCACGCAGGACGCGTTCCAGCGTCTGCAATTCGAACTCGCCATAGACCGCCAGTTCATCGTCGCTGAAACGATAGCTTGCGCCGGTGGTGGTGCTGGTGCCGCTGGTGGCAGTCTGGCTGACCGACATTACCGCTTCCAGCTTGCGCTTGGGTGCCTCGACTACCCAGGTTCCGGCAATGATGTCGCCCGCGCGCAGCCGATCGCGGTTGAACAGGGGAAACAGCGCGAACAGCAGGAACCACAATCCGGCCATCAGCCCGGCATAGTCGGTTCCATCATCGCTGTTGACGGACAGGAACAGTTGCAGCGGCAGGAAAAGTTCTATGTCGCGCAGCAGATTGCGGGCCAGCACCATCTCGGCAGTAAGCCGTCCGCCATTGCGCGCCGCGATGCGGATGCCGGTGAGCCGCTTGCCCGGCGTGGCCCCGCGCGGCCCCAGTTCGAAGAACAGGAAATAGGCGTAGCGGGTCAGCCAGACCAGCACCAGCCAGGCGATTATCAGAAACTGGACAGCATTGTTGACGCTTGAATCGTGGCCCTTGGCCGATAACGAATCCCCCCACAGCCTCATTCCGCCATAGGCAAACACCAGCGTAAGGATCAGCAGGGTCAGGATCATGATCCCCAGATCGATCATCAGCGCGCCCAGCCGGGAAGAACGGGCGGCAAGCGTGATCGGCAGGGCAATGCCTTCGGGCGTAATCAGCGTGCGGCGGCCATCGGCCGGGGGAAGGCGGCGCAAACGGGGCAGGGTAATCGCCATCACGCCGCCTCGCCGCTATGGGGATCGCGGCGGAAGGCAAAGAAATAGAGCAGCCAGAAGGCCAGCATCCCATAGCCGATGGCATAGCGCACCGTCGTCACCTCAATCAGTTGCCGGCCCAGGCCTTCCAGCAGGCCGGCGCAGACCAGCATCAGCACCACCCCGGCCATGACCACGGCGGCGCGCTGTCCGGATTCGGCCGCGGCTTCCAGCAGCGATCGTTTGCCCGGAAAGGCCATCGACCGGCCAACGTGAAGCCCCGCCGCGCCGGATATCAGGATAGCGAACAGCTCGGTCGTCCCATGGATCGAAAGCCAGCCGACAAAGTCATAAGTCAGCCCCTGACCGTGAAACAGCCACAGCATCGCCCCCAGGGTTGCGGTATTCTGGATCAGCAGCAACAGCGGCGGCACGCCAAAGGCGAATCCCAGGGCAAAACACAGGATGGCGATCCCGGCATTGTGGCTGAACAGATAGGTTGCGAAGACTGACAGGCCGTCCTCCTTCGATCCGCCGAACAGCGTGTTCTTCAGCGCTTCGTGCGATGCGCCCGGCACGCGTGCATCAAGAAAATCAGTCGGGACCAGCGAATAGTACCAGTCCTGATCGCTGGCGACGAGCAACCAACCAACGATTGTTCCCGCCACCATCAGCACCAGCGCCGCGCTCAGTTCCGGCCATAGCGCGCGGACCGACCGGCTCCATTCCCCGCCGAAGAAGCGGCGCAGCCAGCCCCACAGCGTTACGCGCGGACCATAGACCTGAAACCAGGCGCGCTGCACCAGCCCTTCAAGATAGGCCAGCGTCGCCGCGTCGAGCGAGGTTTCGCGCGCCACTGACAGGCTGGAGGCGACGGTGCGGTACAGTACCGGCAGCGCCAGCACGTCGGCGTCTGACAGGCGGCGGCTGCGGCCCGCCTCAAGCTTGCTGACAATCGCTTCCAGCCGGGTCCAGTCCGCCTCGCGCTCTTGCCGGAAACGGTCGGAACGCAGCGCCGCCGCCTCCACCGCCGCGTCGCTGGCCGTCGCCCCTCCGCCGAAGATCCCGAAAAAGGCCATCAGCCAATCGCCCCCTTGCGCTTGATTGCCAGATAGGCGTCGATCAGCCGCATCCCGATGCGATCAAACGGTGCCTCGATCACATCAACGCCAAGCTGGCGCAGGCGTGACAGCACCAGTGCCCGCTGGCGCAGCAGCGCGTCGGATGTTGCCGCCATCGCCAGATCCTGCATATCGCCCGGCGCGGCGGTGGCCATCTCGTCAAGTTCGGCATCGGTCATGGTCACGAACAGGACCAGATGGCGCGATGTCAGACGGCCGATCGATTCGATCATCAGTTCGGCGCTGGTCGGATCAGTAAAGTCAGAGAACACCACGATCAGGCTGCGGCGTTTGAGCCGCCCCGCCAGCGTGGCCAGCGCCAGTGTGAAATTGGGTTCCTGCGCATGATAGTCCAGCCCCGCTGCTGCGCCTTGCAGACGGTGAAAATCGCGCGCATCGGCGACAAAAGGGCTGAACACCTCGGGCCGGGCGGCAAAGCCGAACAGCGCCACGCGGTCTCCGCCTTTCAGCGCGACATAGGCCGTGGCCAGCGCTGCTGAAACCGCGCGGTCAATCCGCGCCATTCCGGCCACCGGTTCGCACATTGCCTGGCCGCAATCGAAGGCGAAAACGATCTGGTTGTTGCGTTCCGCCTCCATCTCCTTGGCATAGAGATGGCTGTGGCGGGCGCTGGCCTTCCAGTCGATCCGGCGCCGGTCCATTCCGGGCTGGTATTCGGCCAGCGCTTCAAACATCGTCCCTTCGCCGCGGATGCGCCGGGCAATCACGCCGAATTGCGCATCCTTCAGAAAGGCCTGCAGCGTGGGTGAACGGGTCAGGGACAGATTGGGAGAGACCCGCACCGGCAGCTCCAGCGCGCGTTCGGCCTGCCGTGCGCCAAGGCCCATCGGCCCGGCCCAGCGCAGCCACACCCGGTCAATCGAACCGGGGCCGCGCCGGCTAGGCGTAAAGGAGATTGCGGCTTCCCAATGCTGGCCGTCAAGCTGCTGAAGCGCTTGTTCGGCGCGGCCGCCGGTCAGCACGCGCGGATCACCGCCCACGGCGCATTCCACGCCGCCGCGCTGTCCGCCGGCGAACACGGCCTCTACCAGCGCCTGCTCGCTGCCACCCACTTCGGCATCATGGGGCGCGGTAACGTGCAATTCGGCGATCCGCCCGGCCAGCGCCGCATCGATCAGGATCAGCGCCACGATCGCCGCCCCGATAATCGGCGCGACCACCCATGCCTCTGGCGCGAGCGCGGCGATCAGCAGGGCGATCGGCGCGGCCAGCACCACCAGTGCCGCCGCGCGCGCGGTGGGGACAAGGCGGGAGCGAAGAGGGGTGTCGGTCACGATTGCGGCAACCTTATCGCCTGTGCCTCATCGCGGAGCCTCGGTCGCCTCGACCAGATCGGCAACCAGCGTTTCAACCTGCTTGCCCTCAATCTCGGCTGCGGGGGACAGCAGCAGACGGTGACGCAGGACGCTGGCGGCCAGGGCCTTTACATCATCCGGCAACACGAAATCGCGCCCGTCCAGCGCGGCGCGGGCGCGGGCGGCGTTGGCCAGCAGCACCGCGGCGCGCGGGCTGGCGCCCGATGCCAGGTCGGCACTGTCGCGCGTGGCGCGGATCAGACGAACGATATAGTCAGTAACGCTTTCAGCCAGGGTAATGCCCTTTACCGCCCGCGCCGCAGCCGCAATCGATTCGGCGCCGGTAACCGCGCCCAGGCCAAGGTCGCCCGGCCGCTGCGGCCCGGCGCGCTGGCCAAAGGCGGTGACGATCCGGGTTTCCTCTTCAAGGCTGGGATAGGCTACCAGCACCTTGAACAGAAACCGGTCAAGCTGCGCTTCGGGCAGGGGATAGACCCCCTGGCTTTCGATCGGGTTTTGCGTGGCGACAACCAGGAAGTTGGCGGGCAGGGCGCGGGCCGTGCCGTCCAGCGTGACGCGGCGTTCCTGCATCGCTTCCAGCAGCGCCGCCTGGGTCTTGGGCGGGGTGCGGTTGATTTCATCGGCCAGCAGCAGTTCGCAAAAGATCGGTCCGCGCGTCAGGGTGAAGCTGCTGGTCTGGAAGTTGAACAGGTTGGAACCCAGGATGTCCCCCGGCATCAGATCGGGCGTGAACTGAATGCGCCCGAAATCGAGCCCGACGGCGGTGGCAAAGCACTGCGCCAGAAAGGTCTTGGCGGTTCCCGGCGGCCCTTCAAGCAGAACGTGGCCCTGCGCGAACAGTGCAACCAGCAGCGCATCGACCACATCGTCCTGACCGATCACGGCCTTGCCCACTTCGGCGCGGATCGCATCGGCCAGCGCGCGCACGTCTGCCAGGCTCATTTCAGGGGCGGTCATTTCGTCAGTGTCCTTTCCAGCGAATGGAGGGTGCGCGCCGTGCGCAGCATTTCGGTTGGCCGGCGCGCCGCGCGCAGGGTGGCGGCAGTTTCGGCAAAAGACGGCGAGCCCGGCGCGCGAACCGTCAGCGCGCGGTCGATTGCGGCTTCGGTCTGGGCCGGATCAAGCCGGTGCGGCAGCGCCAGCGCCCGCGCCAGCCGGTCCCGCGCGGCATCGGCATAGGGCGCACCGATCAGGTGCAGCCGCCCGGTGCGGCGGATCAGTCCGGCGGCATTGGCCACCAGCGCGCGCTTGCCAAAGGCGAGTGCCCTGCTGCCAGACAGCGGCGGGCCAAAGCGGTTGAACGCCCGCCAACCCAATACCAGCGCGGCCAGCATCAGGCACAGTGTCGCGGCCAGGAACGGTGGCTCGAACGCCAGGGTGAGCAGGCTGCGGGACCGGCCAAAGCCATTGAAAGTCAGGTCGAAAGCAACCCGCCGATCCCCGCCTTTTAGGGTAGCGGCAAGGATGCGTTCGCCGATCTGGGCATTGTTGAAACTGGACAGTCCGTAATTGTTGACCAGATCGGGTTCGAAGATGAACACCACCGGATAGTTGCCGTGGGCCTCGTCCGGATCGACATCAGGTTCGCTGCGCAGCGACAGCGCGCGCAAGCCCGGATAGTCCCCGCCATCGGCAATATAGGCGGCCAGAATCCGCCCGTTGTCACTCGCCTCGATCAGCGGGATCAGCCGTTTGCCACTGCCGGATAGCACCGTTGGATCAGGTAGCGGCCCTGAAAGATCACCCGCGCTCCAATTCGTCTTCGGCTGGCGAGGGCGCGCCTTGTCCAGCGACAGGCTGATATCATCGTAGAAGCCCTTCCAGTCCGCCACTTCCGGACCGCCCAGTTCAACCCAGCCATCGCGCACATCGGGGCGCAGCTTGGGCATTCTGAAAGCGGCCCATTTGGGCACGATCACGATGGTCGGGCCGGCAGCGCGATGGCGCTCCACCACGCGGCCCAGTTCCTTGGTATCGGTTTGGGCCGGCGGGGTCAGTACCAATACGCCGGGCTGGTTCTGCGCGCCGTGCGATTTGACCAGTGATACGGCCCAGCCCCGCTTGCCGAGGTATTGCGCGAAGGCGGCATAGCCGGTCAATCCCTTGGCGGCGGCGTGCGAACCACCGTTGTTGGCCTCCCGCTCGCTCAGGCCGGACCCGATCAGCCACAGCAGCGCGAAAAACCCGATGACCGCAACCACCACCAGCGCCAGCGTGGCGCGCGGGGAAAAGGGATTGGCCTGCGCCCCCGGCTGGCTCATGCGGCGGCTCCGCTGGGCAGACGCTGCAAGGCGAAGTCGGCATAGGCAGCGCGCGCCGCCTGCCAGTCTGCCGCATCAAGCGCGCGCAGCGCGAACAGGCTGCGCTCAACCCGCGTGGCGATCACCGCAAAGGCCTGCCGTGCGGCTCCGGGCAGGGCGGCGATTGCGGTAATTTCGCGCGCGGTGCTGGCCGGCCGGACCCAGTCTGGCCGGGCGGCGGCGATCTGGTGGACGCTGCGCTGCAAAAGCAGGTGCGTCGCATCGGCATAGCGGCCCTGGGCGGCCAGCCGGTCCGCATCCTCAAGCAGGGCCAGCGCGGCATCGCGGTCCGGGGTCCATTCGGGATCGGCCTCATTGGCATCCCGGCCCAGCCGCTCACGCAGCGGCTCGCTCAATCGCCACGCGGCATAGAGTACGCCGGCAATCGCCAGCGCGAGCAGCACCCATTTGAGCGTTGGCCATGACATTCCCAGCGCCGTGCCCACCGGCTCCAGCAATTTGCGCAGGGCCTGCAGCCAGGCCGGTTCCTCCGGCGGTGGTACGTTGAGCGGCGGCAGGGGGCGGAACTGGATTGTGGGATCGGCGTGAACCGCCTGCCAGTCGCGCGCGGCATCCTGGGCGGCCTCAGCTCCTTTGATGACCGGGGCAGACAATAACACGGCGCAAGTGATTGCACGCCAGTCCTTGTCCCGCAAGTAACGGATATGACGAATTAAGGCTTAACCCCGGGCGCGTTCCTGCGGGTAGGTGCCAAGAATACGCAATTCCTTGCTGTGGAACGCCAGTTCCTCGATCGCGCGGTCCACTGCCGGATCGCCCGGCGCGCCAACGATATCGGCATAAAAGGTCGTCGCAGCAAAGCTGGCGCCCTTTTGATAGCTTTCCAGCTTGGTCATGTTGACGCCATTGGTGGCGAACCCGCCCATCGCCTTGTACAGCGCGGCGGGAATGTTCTTCACCTCAAACACGAAGGTGGTCATCGTCCGGCGTCCGGCCAGCGTCGCGGGATCAAGCGGACTGCGGGAAAGGACCACGAAGCGGGTGGTGTTGTCAGCGGCGTCCTCGATTTCCGAATCCAGAATCTTGAGGTCATAAAGCTGTGCGGCAATCGGCGGGGCGACCGCGCAGGCAGCCGGATCGCCCATCTCCGCGACATAGGCTGCCGCGCCGGCCGTGTCGGCATAGGCCATCGGCACGATGCCGCGATCGCGCAGGTAAACGCGGGTCTGTCCCAGGGCCTGGGGGTGCGAATAGGCGGCGGAGAACGGTCCATCGCCCCGCGCCATCAGCGCATAGGTTATCGGCACGAAATGTTCGCCGATGATGAACAATCCGCTTTCGGGCAGCAGGAAATGAATGTCGGCAACCCGGCCATGCTGCGAATTTTCGATCGGGATTATCGCCCTTCCGGCCCGGCCTTCCCGAACGGCGTCTATCGCATCCTCGAAACTGAAGCAGGCAAGCGGCAGGCAGGCCGGATCATATTCCAGCGCGGCCCGGTGGCCGTTGCACCCCGGCGCACCCTGAAAACTGATCGCGCGCGCCGGATCGGCTGCGGCGGCGCCGGCCATTTCCTCAACACGGGCGAGCGCGGGGGCGGGATAGGAATTCATCGCGCGCGGTTAGGGGAGCGGGGCGACGCTGGCAAGGGAGTTCCCCCAATCCGCGCGTCCGCGCGCGCAGGTGAGGGGTGCGAGGTGTGCCTACAGATCGCTGATCTTCATTTCAAAAATCGGCGTGTGGGGTTCGTGCGCCGCCATCCGGGCAAGCAGCAGGTCCAAGTCCGGTTCTGCAATCAGGATGCCCTGATGCGCGGGGCGGATGAACCCCACTTCGATCATGTGGCGGTTGAAAGCGATCAGATGGTCATAGAAACCGAAGGCGTTGAGCAGGCCCACCGGCTTGGCGTGATAGCCAAGCTGCGCCCAGCTTACCGCCTCCCACAATTCATCCATGGTGCCAACGCCGCCGGGTATGGTCAGGAACCCGTCCGACAGGTCAGTGAATGCCGCCTTGCGCTGGTGCATATTGGCCACCACGCGCAGTTCGGTGCAATCGTGGTTGGCCACTTCGCCGGAAACCAGCGCTTCGGGAATTACCCCAATCACTTCGCCTCCGGCCTTCAGCGCGCCGTTTGCCACCGCGCCCATCAGGCCCAGCCGCCCACCGCCATAGACCACGCCGATCCCGCGCCGCGCCAGTTCAGCGCCCACTTCCCCGGCAAGCGCCACATAGCGCGGATCGGCAGGGGTGGCTGACCCGCAATAGACGGCAAGACGCTTCACGATTTGCGCGGTTTCATCGCGCAGGCCGCGTCGATCAGCCTGCGTTCAAAACTGCCCGCGCGGGTCGGCGCAAACGGCCGGGCCGGGTCTGGCAACACCACCTTGACGCGGGTGCCATCCCTGCGCAGCGAATCGGTGCTCCACTGGCGGTAGGTCTTTTCTGCGCAGCGGAATTGCATCAGGCTGCTGGCACCGATCTGCCTTGCCGTCATCTGCGCATTGGGGGGGCTTTTGGTGATGATCAAAGCCTGGAGTACGTCGCCGCCGGGCAGCGCAATCGTCCTGAGCGTTTCATCGTCTATGAAGAACGCGGTGTGCCCCGGCGTTTCCCCGACCGGTACTGGCCGGGCCTGAACCGCAGTGCTGTTCAATGCCGCCAGGCCCATCACGGCCGCCGCAATTCGCGAATCCATCATCGCTCCACTTCCTCGACAATCATTTTTGCCGCGGCCTTGGCACTGGCCAGTGCGCCGGGCAGTCCACTGCCGGGTGCAGCGGCTGCTCCGGCAAAATAGACATTCGCCAACACCTTGTCACGGATCACCTCACCCTGCCAGCCGCGATGGAGCGGCGGCGGATCGATTCCGAAGCCGGTTCCCAGTGCGGCGTTGAGTTCCAGCGCGGCGTCGCGCGGGGTGACGTGGAAATGATCGATCAGGCGGTCCGTAATGTCAGGCACCAGACGCCGTCCGATCTCTGCCAGGACACGCTGTTCCAGCACCGGGCCGATCGTTTCCCAATCGGCCGGGAACTGGCGCAGGTTGGGCACCGGGACGCTGGCCTGAAAGATGCTCTTGCCCGGCGGGGCCAGGGTTGGATCGGTAACGGTGGGGTGGCTCAGCCAGATCATTTGATCCAGCGGCAACAGGCCGTGGCGGTAAATGTCATCGATCAGCGCGCGGAAACGCGGGCCGAACAGCACCATCCGGTGCGGGATGCCCGGCCAGGTGCCCTCCAGCGCGAAATGAACGGTGAACAGTCCGGGCGCGTGCCGCAACCGCCGGGTCTTGCGCGCCATGTCCGCGCCGCGCCCGCTATCGCCCAGCAGATCGCGCCAGGTGTGGTCACGATCAGCGCTGCTGGCAACGGCGCTGAACCGTTCGCGCCAGCCGCTTTGCGTTTCCACTTCATCGGCGCGGTTGCCGGTGGTGTGGATCCGCACCGCAGGATCGTTCAGGCGCGCGGTCCCGCCAAGGGCTTCAAACCGTTCCATCAACCGCCGTGCAAGCAGCCCCATGCCGCCTTCCGGCCACCACAGCCCGGTCCGTTCGCGGGCGTGATCAGCGGCAAGCAGGGCGCTGGCGATAAAGGGGTTGGCCCCGTTCATCAGCGCCGGCACCGCCAGCACCTCGCGCAGTTTCTCGTTTTTGACGTTGGCGGCAATCAGCGACCAATGGGTGCGCCAGGCATGATCGCGGACGATCCGGGGCAGGGCCATCGCCAGTTCGCGCGGAGAGGAAAACGGGGCAGGCCCGGGCTGCGCGCGAAAATCGGCCAGCAGCGATCGGGCCAGCCGCTGATATTCCTGATAGCCGGTCAGATCGCCGGGCGCGATCCGGGCAATCGCGCGGTGCAGCGCGCCGTCATCGCTTGCCAGATCGAAAGTGCTGCCATCCGGCCAGGAATAGCGGCACAGCGGCTCGATCGGCAGCAGGCGGACGTCGTGCTCTATCGCGGTTCCGGTCAGGGCCGCCAATTCATCCAGCGCCGCGCGACCGGCCATGCCCGCGGAGCCGGAAAAGGTGAACTGGCCGCGCTGCTCGCCCGCGGCGCGCCCGCCGGGATTGGCCCGCGCCTCGACCAGCACGGTCGGCGTGCCCGCCGCCTGAAGCCTGATGGCCAGCGCCAGCCCGGCCAGCCCCGCGCCGATCACGCAGACACGTCCGGTTACGGGAAAAGGGGGTTGGGCTGGCATGGCTGGCGCGTTGTACCTTGGCCAAGCGGTGATGCAACGCCCTTGGCGAAGCCGTGCGGATCGGGCATCATGCCCGGGCATGAGGATCCAACCCGCGAAATCCGCCGATGTCCCTGAAATCGCGGCGATCTATGCCCATCACGTGCAGCACGGCACCGCCAGCTATGAAATTGCGGCGCCGACCGAGGCGGAAATGGTGGTGCGGCTGGCCAGGGTGCTGGATGCGGGCTGGCCGTGGCTGGTGGCGCGCGGCGACAAGGGCGAGCGTGAGGGCGAGCGTGAGGGCGAAATGCTGGGCTATGCCTATGCCAGCCAGTTTCGTGATCGCGCCGCCTATCGCTTCGCCTGCGAAAATTCAGTTTATGTCCGCAGCGACCTGCGCGGTGCGGGGATTGGCACGGCCTTGCTGGCGGCGCTGCTCGATGCGGCGCGTCTGGTCGGCTTTCGCCAGATGATCGCGGTGATCGGCGGGGCAGAGCCGGCCTCTGTCGCGCTTCATGCCGGCCTTGGCTTTGCGCACGCGGGAACGCTGCGGGCGATCGGACGCAAGCACGGGCGCTGGCTTGATACCGTCTATATGCAGATCGCGCTGGGTGATGGAGCGGCCGGCGCACCAGCAGAGGAACCACAATGACCAGTCTGATACCCAACCGCCGCGGCGCGTTTTTCGCGCTTGCCGTGGCGCTCAGCACCGGTGCGATTCTGCTTGCCATGGGCCGCACGGCGATTTGCAAGTGCGGCACGGTCAAGCTGTGGTGGGGGGTGGTCCAGTCATCGGAAAACAGCCAGCACATCGCCGACTGGTACAGCGCCAGCCATCTGATCCACGGCCTGCTGTTCTACTTCTTCGCGCACCTGCTGTGGCGGCGCTGGAAGCTGTTTGGGGGCAAGCCGGCAAGCTGGGCCTTGCCGATTGCCGTGGCGTTCGAATCCTTTTGGGAATTGCTTGAAAACTCGCCGCTGATCATCGACCGCTACCGCGCGGTCACGGTCAGCTATGGTTACGAGGGCGACAGCGTGGTCAATTCGCTGTCAGACATCGGCTTCATGGCGCTGGGCTTCTGGCTGGCGAGCAAGCTGCCGGTCTGGGCCAGCGTGGCGCTGGCGCTGTTCCTCGAACTGTTCACGCTCTACTTCATTCGCGACAACCTGACGCTCAACGTGCTGATGCTGGTCTGGCCGCTGGAAGCGGTGCGCCAGTGGCAGGCGGGGGCCTGAGTGCCAGCCCGTGGCGCGTGGGCTCGCTTGATCAAATGATCGGGTTCTTTATTTTAGGGTATGTACCCTAATTTTTGCTTGATCTTGTTTCTATCCGGGTCAATGCTGTTTCCACGGATCGAGTCGAAACTCGGATTGCAGGTGCGCGCCATGACGGTGCGGGACTATGGAGAGAAGCGGATGGCAACGGTAGCAGTCCAAAGGGCAGATGATGCAACCCATGTCGACGTGCTGATCGTCGGAGCCGGGATTTCCGGAATCGGATCGGCCTATCACCTGCAAGACCAGTGCCCGGGCAAGACCTATGCGATCCTCGAAATGAAGGGCACCTTCGGCGGCACCTGGGAAACCCACAAGTATCCCGGCGTGCGGTCGGACTCCGATCTCTATACCTTCGGTTATCGCTTCAAGCCGTGGGTTGGCACCCCGATCGCCTCGGGCGCGGAAATCCTGAAATACATGGGTGAGGTGATCGAGGAGAACGGCATCGCGCCTCACATCCGCTATGGCCACCGCATCACTGCCTGCGCATGGGACAGCAAGATCAACCTGTGGACGGTTGAGGCGCGGACCGGTGACGGGGTCAGCCACACCTTCACCTGCAACTACCTGTGGATGTGCCAGGGCTATTACGATCACGAAAATCCCTATGTCCCCGAGTGGCCGGGCCGCGACCGCTACATGGGCAAGTTTATCCACGCCCAGCAGTGGGATCCGGCAATCGACTACACCGGCAAGCGGATCTTGGTGATCGGTTCGGGCGCAACCGCGGCAACGGTGATCCCCGCCTTTGCGGAAAAGGCTGCCCACGTCACCATGCTCCAGCGCTCGCCAACCTACTTCTTCTGAAGCGAAAACAAGAACGAGCTGGCCGATCGCCTGCGCGAGATCGGGATTGATGAGCCGACCATCCACCGCGTGGTCCGCGCCCAGATCATGTACGACCAGGATATGTTGACCCGGCGCTGCCAGAGCGAGCCCGATCAGGTGTTCGAGGATCTGAAAGAGCTGGTCCGCGCCTTTACCGCCACGCCTGATTTCCAGTTCGAACCCCACTTCACCCCGCGCTATCGCGTCTGGCAGCAGCGGCTGGCCTTCTGTCCCGAGGGTGACATCTTTCGCGCGGCGGTGGCGGGCAAACTCACCGTCCATACCGACACGCTCGACAGCTTTACCGAGAATGGTGTGCGCACGTCTTCGGGCGAAGAGATTGAAGCCGACATCGTGGTCGCCGCAACCGGGTTCAACCTGCACGTGATGGGCGGCATTCCCTTCATGGTGGATGGCAAGCCGGTCGATTGGGCGGACACCGTAACCTATCGCGGCATGATGTTCACCGGTGTCCCCAATATGTGCTGGGTCATGGGTTATTTCCGCGCAAGCTGGACCCTGCGGGTGGATATGCAGGCCGATTTCGTCTGCAACCTGCTCAACCATATGGACAAGCTTGGCGTGCACAAGGTTGAAGTGGCGCTGCGGCCAGAGGATGCCGGCATGGAGATCCTGCCGTGGATCGAAAGCGACAACTTCAACCCCGGCTATCTGATGCGCGGGCTCGATCGGTTGCCAAAGCGCGGAGCCAAGCCTGAATGGCGGCACAACCAGGACTATTGGCTGGAGCGTGACGCCTTTCCGAAGATCAATCTCGACGCGCCCGAATTCGTCTATGAAGGGGTCGGCGCCGGCAAGAAGATACCCGAACCGGCCTGAACAGCAACGCTGGCCGAATCGGGATTTACAAGGCATCCCGATTCGGCCAGCTTGGTTGCAATGAGCAACGCATCTATCTGGTGGGGCGGTCAGCGCCCCCCGCTCGCACCGATGACCGCACTGGGCGAAGGCGCCCTGCCCGGTCATTTGGGAATCGAATTCGTCGACTGCGGCGATGACTGGGTTCGGGGCCGGATGCCGGTGGACCATCGCACCCAGCAGCCGTTCAAACGGCTCCACGGCGGGGCTTCGGTGGCGCTCGCCGAAACGATCGGCTCGGTCGCGGCCTCGTTTTGCATTGACCGCGAGAAATTCGTCGCGGTGGGGATGGAAATCAACGCCAACCACATTCGCCCGGCCTATCAGGGCTGGGTCTATGCCACCGCCGGCCCCGAATCGCTTGGCCGCACCACTCAGGTCTGGTCGATCCAGATCGAGGATGAGGCCGGAAAACTGGTCTGCATTTCGCGGCTGACCGTGGCGGTGATCCCGCTTGAAAGGAAATAGCATGACACAGCAATCGGTCGCCGTGATCGGCGCGGGCGATTTCATCGGCGCGGGGATTGTCCGCAAGTTCGCCGCAGAGGGCTTTGCTGTTCATGCGGGCCGCCGCAATGGTGAGAAGCTTGCCCCGCTGCTGGGCGGCGCGGTCACTGGGCGCAGCCTTGACGCGCGCGAGCCGGAGGATGTCACCGCCTTTCTTGCCGAGGCGGAGGCGATCGCCCCGCTGGCGCTGGTGGTGTTCAATGTCGGCGCCAACGTCCAGTTCCCGCTGCTTGACACCACTGACCGGGTGTTCCGCAAGGTTTGGGAAATGGCCTGCTTCGCCGGGTTCGTTTCGGTGCGTGAGGCGGCGCGGATCATGGCGCCGCGCGGCGAGGGGAAGATCTTCGTTACCGGGGCGACCGCTGGGCTGCGCGGCAATCCGGGCTATGCCGCCTTCGCTGCGGCCAAGGCCGGGCTGCGCGCCATGGCCCAATCAGCAGCGCGCGAATGGTGGCCGCAGGGGCTTCACGTGGCGCATCTGGTTATCGATGCCGGGGTCGACACCGAATATGTCCGCGCCCGTGTGACCGAACGGATCGGGGCCGAGGCGCTGGCCGCCCAGCCTGACCTGCTGATGCCGCCCGAGGCGGTGGCCGATGCCTATTGGGCGCTGTATAATCAGCCCAAATCGGCCTGGACCTTTGAACAGGAAATCCGGCCCTATGGGGAGACATGGTGATGGCGGCAGAGATTGAGTTCCTGTTCGATTTTGGTAGCCCCAACGCCTGGATGGTCCACCGTGCAATCCCGGGAATCGAGAAACAGTTCGGGGTCAGCTTCCGCTATGTCCCGGTCCTGCTGGGCGGGGTGTTCAAGGCGATCGGCAATCAGAGCCCGATGCAGGCCTATGGCCACATCCCGGCCAAGCGCGATTACGACACGCTGGAAATGCGCCGGTTCATGGAGCGTCATCATATCACCGGGTTCCGGATGAACCCGCATTTCCCGGTCAACACCCTGCTGATGATGCGCGGCGCGATTGCGGCACAAGCGCTTGGCTGCGCCCCGGCCTATATCGAATCGATGATGGCCGGGATGTGGGAACAAGGCCTAAAGCTGGATGATCCGGTCGTCTGGGAAGAACTGCTGGGCAATGACGCTTTGCCCGCCGCCAAACTCGCGCTCAAGGCAGCCGATCCCGACATCAAGGCAGCGCTGGCCGCCAATACCGAAGACGCGGTGAAGCGCGGGGTGTTCGGCATCCCCACCTTCTTCCTTGGCGGAGAGATGTGGTTCGGCAAGGACCGCCTGCGCGACGTGGTTGAGGCGGCAATCGGCCGACCGTAATCCGGCAAGGTTCCAGCGGCTGGGCTGGCAGCGCGGTTACGCCGCCAGCTTGAACGGCTCGATCTCGCCCGAAAGGTACAGCTTCTTGGCCTTGGCCCGGCTCAGCTTGCCGCTGCTGGTGCGCGGCAGGGTGCGCGGCGGAACCAGTTCCACCACGCAGTTCATGCCGGTGATAGAGCGGACCTTGTCACGGATCTGATCATGCAGCCTGACCCGCTCTGCTGGATCGGAAACCCGGCAATGAACCAGCACCGCGGGCACTTCCTCGCCCCCCTCGGTCTCCACCGAGAAGGCGGCGATATCGCCCTGATGAAAGCCGGGAAGCTGTTCCACCGCCCATTCGATGTCCTGCGGCCAGTGGTTCTTGCCGTTGATGATGATCATGTCCTTGGCCCGGCCGACGATGAACAGATAGCCATCGACGGTGTAGCCCATGTCGCCGGTATCCAGCCAGCCATCGACCAGGCAGGCATCGGTCGATTCGGGGTCGCGGAAGTATGAATGCATCACCGACGGCCCCTTGCACCACACCTTGCCGATGTGATGATCGGGCACGGCCGCGCCGCTTTCACCGCGGATTTCCAGGACCATGTCCTTCACCGGCTTGCCGCAATTGACGATCGCGCGGTAGCGGGCCGGGCGCGACAGATCGCGCGGGGTGCCGGACAAACGCTCTTCCTCAACCAGTTCAACCCGGATGCCTTCGCCCGGCGGCATGATGGTGACTGACAGCGTGGCTTCCGCCAGTCCATAGCTCGGCAGGAAGGCGCTGGCCTTGAACCCGGCCTCGGCAAAGGCGTTGACGAAGCCCTGCATCACGTCGGGCCGGATCATGTCGGCCCCGTTGCCGGCTATCCGCCAGCGTGACAGGTCAAACCGGTCCGAAACGTGGCTCTGGCTGGAAATGCGCCGCGCGCAGATGTCATAGCCGAAGGTTGGGGAATAGCTGGCGGTGGTGCCGGGATTGCGGCTGATCAGATCAAGCCAGGCCAGTGGGCGGCGGGCGAAATCCTCGGTCTTGAGGTAGTCGACCGATACCTGGTTGGCGATTGGCGACAGGAAGCAGCCGACCAGCCCCATGTCGTGATACCACGGCAACCAGGAAATGCAGCGATCGCTGGCGATCAGTTCCATCCCCTCGCCGTGCCCGGCCAGGTTGTTGAGCAGCGAGGCATGAGTCACTGCAACGCCGTGCGGAAAACGGGTCGATCCGCTGGAATACTGCAGATAACAGATATCATCAGGGCTGGCCTGGGGCAGCGCGACATCGCCTGCGGGGCGCGCGCCAAAGTCCTGCCAGGTGATCCCTTCGCAGCCCTGCCGCTGCGCTGCGGCACCGGCCATTTCGGCAATTTCCTCTGGATAGAACAGCACGGCCGGATCGCTTGACTGAAGCTGGACCGAAAGCTGATCGATGTAGCTTTCCTTGCCGCCAAAGCTGGTTGGCAGCGGCAGCGGCACGGGCCAGGCCCCGGCATAGATCGCGCCGCAGAACAGCGCGGCAAATTCCGGGCCGGTTTCGGCGACCAGGGCGACGCGGTCCCCCGGCCTGATCCCGTGCGCAACCAGCCTGCGCGCTGCGATAAGCGCATCCTCGCGCAGTTCGCGATACGGATAGGCCTGCACCAGATTGCCGCGAGGATCGTGAAAATTCAGGCCGCGCTTGCCGGTTGCGGCATAGTCCAGCGCCTCGCCAAATGTGGCAAAGTTGGAAAAGCGGCGGGGAAGCGTGTCCTCATTCGGCGTCGGCTGCAGTGCAGCGGCTGCGTTCGTCACCATCGTGGTGGTGTCGTTCATGCGCGAAAACCCGTTTTTAACCAGTGAGATGGACCGATTTTCGGCCTTGCTCCCGGTATTTTTGACTACGTACGGGCACCTCATCTACCCGCTACAAGGCCTCCCCATTTGCCGCATAGTGTGGCACGAATAAGGCCGATGCCCCCCCAGACCCGCCGCAATCCCCGACCGATTACGCCCGCCCGGCTGGAAGAAATGGCGCTGGCCTATGTCGCGCGCTTTGCCACCAGCGCGGCGCGGCTCGATGACTATCTGCGGCGCAAATTGCGCGAACGCGGCTGGGATGGAGAAGGGGAGCCGCCCGTCGCGGCGCTGGTTGAACGCTATGTTGCTGCCGGTTATGTTGACGATCTGGCCTTCGCCCGGGCGCGGGCCGGCAGTCTGCTGCGCCGCGGTTATGGCGCAAGGCGGATCGGCCAGGCGCTGGGCGCGGCGGGAATAGATCAGGCGGTACGTGATGAGGTTCATGCCGGGGCGGATGAACAGCGCCGCGCGGCACTGGCGCTGGCGCGCAAGCGGCGGCTGGGTCCGTTCGGCCCGCCCGGAGCGCCGCCTGCCGACCGTTCGGCCCGCGAAAAACAGGTCGCGGTGCTGCTCCGTGCCGGACATCCGCTGGACAGCGCGCGGTTTCTGGTTGATGCCCCCAGCGTGGAAGCGGCCGAACTGTGGGCTGAAGCGAACGAGGAAAATTGAATGCGCTGGATTGCCCCCGCTCTGCTCGCTCCGCTGGCCCTGCTGCTGACGGCCTGTTCGCCCGGATCGGGTGAGGCCGCGCCGCAATCAACCCAGGCTTCGCCGGCGGTTCATCCCACCTCGGGCCTGCCGGTCATCCCGCTGACGGTGACTCACGCGGGCAAGAAGCACGCGTTCCGCGTGGAACTCGCCAGCACGGGCCAGCAGCAGGCGATGGGGCTGATGTTCCGCACCCAGATGGGCGCGGATGAAGGGATGATCTTTCCGATGGACCCGCCGCGCACCGCCAGTTTCTGGATGCGCAACACCGTCATCCCGCTCGACATCATCTTCATCGGCACTGATGGGCGGATCCTCAACATCGCCGATGCCAAGCCCTATGACGAAACCCCGCTGCCCAGCGCCGGGGTTGTCAAGGGTGTGCTTGAACTGAACGCCGGACGGACCAGGGAACTGGGGATCGTGGCGGGAGATGTGGTGAACTGGTGAGGGCGCGCGGGTTGTCCGGCGGGGTTTCAGCGTAAACTCTTGCTCACAGCCCCCCAGTTCCGCTAGGCGCTTGGCCCATGGGAATCCTTGGCAAGATCTTTACCTGGTGGAACGGAGCCACTGTCAGCACCGCATTCAATTCGGCCATGACCGGCGAGCAGGTGGGAACCGACGTGTTCGGCAACACCTATTACCGGGCGCGCAAGCCTTACCCTGCCGGCCATCCCTTTGCCGGGCGGGAACGCCGCTGGGTAATCTATGCCGGGGCCAACGATGCCTCCAACGTGCCGGCGGAATGGCACGGATGGCTGCACGGATCATTTGACAGCGCGCCCGAATCGAACCTGCCCCCGCCGCGGATCTGGGAAACCGGCTACACCCCCAACGCCACCGGCACGGCCAGCGCCTATCGCCCGGCCGGGGCACTGGAAAAGGGCGGCCGCCGCGCTGCCGCAACCGGCGATTATGAAGCCTGGTCCCCGGACGCCTAGACCGGGCATGACGCGGGCGGCGGCCCTTCTTGTGACAGCGGCGTTGGCCTTGTCCGCCTGCGGCAAGTCTCAAGACGAGGCAGCTGAGGCGCGGGCCACTGACGTACCAAAGGCAGTGACCGCGCCCGGCGCGGTTGGCGGTGCGGTGGTGGAAAGCCAGTACGGCACGCCGGTAAAGGACCGGGTCGCGACGCTGGGCCTGCTGAACAAGCGCAACAATGTAGAACAGGACATTGTGCTAAAGCCGGGCGAGGCCAGGCGCGTGGGCAACGTGGTGGTCAAGCTGGCAAGCTGCGAGCGTACGCTGCCGTGGGAAAATTCGCCCGAAACCGGGGCCTTCGTTCAGGTGTTTGTTGAGGAACGGCCCGCCGCAGACAAACCGCTGGCCTGGCGCACGGTCTTTTCAGGCTGGCTGTTCAAGAATTCGCCCTCGCTCAACGCGGTTGAGCATCCCGTCTATGACGTATGGGTCAAGGACTGCGCGATGAAGTTTCCGGGTGAGGAAGCGGATCCGGCGGCGGCTGCCAGCAAGGCGGCAAAGGCGCCGGGCAAGGCCAGCACCACGCCCGCGCCATCGGCGGCCGATGATGAACCCGCGCCGGCGGAAGAAGACACCACCGAAGAGGCCCCGGCAGAGAACTGAGCCTGGCGCAGCCGCTCAAGATAATCGGCCTCGTCGATTTCTTCCGCCCCCATCGTTGCCAGATGGGGGGTCATGAACTGGCAATCGAGCAGCGCGCCGCCGCCCTGGCGCAGCGCCGCGACCAGCCAGGCCAGCGCGACTTTCGATGCGTCGGCCATGCGGCTGAACATCGATTCCCCGCAAAATACACGGTCAAATCCGACGCCGTAGAGACCGCCGACCAGCGCCCCGTCGCGCCAGCATTCGATCGAATGGGCGTGGCCTTCGGCGTGCAATGCCAGGTAGCTTGCCTCTATCCGGTCACTGATCCAGGTATCGCCGCTGTCGCGGCGCGGCCCGGCGCAGGCCGCGATAACATCGGCAAAGGCGGCGTTGCAGGTAACGCGGAACCGGTCCTTGCGCAGCACCCTGGACAGCGAGTGCGAGCAATGGAACCGGTCCAGCGGCAGCACGGCGCGGCGGCGGGGTTCCACCCAGAACACCTCTGGATCGTCACGCGCGTCGGCCATCGGGAAAATCCCGCTGCGATAGGCAAGCATCAGCAGATCCGGATCGATCGGCGGGGGGTGGGCTGGCGCGTGCACCCGGCCACTATAGGACAAACCGGTATGATGCGGAATCCGTCATCGCATGATGATCGGCGGTTCTTGCCGCCAATCGCCCTTGCCGCCAATCGTTCTTGCCCCCAATCCTCCTTGCCAACGCCCCCGCAACTGACTAGAGGCACCCCCGCCTGCAGGAGTGTAGCTCAGTTGGTAGAGCATCGGTCTCCAAAACCGAGGGCCGCGGGTTCGAATCCTGCCACTCCTGCCAGGGTATCCTGAATTTTCGCACCGGATCGAACGTGCCCGCGATGTCTGCCGAGCCTCCCCACGAGCAGTTTTCCCGGCCCGCTTCGCCGCTTGGCCGCTGGCTGCGGTCTGAGCCCACGCCGCGCGAAACCCTGATTCTGGGGCTGATGCTGGCGATGATCGCCACCTTGCCGGTGCTGGTTGCGGCCTATCCCCAGATGGTTGACTATCCGGCGCACCTGGCGCGGTTCCATGTCATGCTGGAACGCGATCATTCGCCGTTCCTGCAACAATATTATGGCTTCAAATGGCGCTGGATGGGCAATCTGGGGGCCGATCTGCTGATTCAGCCACTTGCCCGGTGGTTCCCGCTGGAAACCGCAGGGCGGATCATTGCCGGGCTGATTCCGCTGCTTGCCGGGCTGGGAATTTTGGCGGTGGAATGGGTGCTGCGCCGCCGGATCGGGGTGGGCGCGGTACTGGCCATGACCTTCATCTGGTCGCCCGCGCTGCTGCTGGGGTTCCTCAACTTCGGGCTGTCGCTGGCCGCTGCGCTGTTCGTCTTCGCCGCCTGGGTTCTGCTGGAAGGCAAGCGGTGGCGCGCGGCGGTGATGGTGCCGGCGGGTTTTCTGGTCTGGGTCTGCCACGTTTCCGGCTGGGGCGTGCTGGGGCTGATGGTGTTCGGTTACGAATGGAGCCGAAGCAAATCGTGGCGCGCTTTCCTTGCACCCTGGCCGCTGGCCTTTCCGGTGCTGGCGCTGCTGTTCGGCGCGGGGACCAAGGGGCTGGCTTCTTATGGCTATGGCGAATCGGTTCCGCTCTACAAATGGGCGATCTGGAAACAGGCGATGCGCGATTCGATCGAGTGGCTCGATTACGCCTGCCTGATTCTTGTCCTGGGCCTGCTTGGCGTATCGGCCTGGCTGCGGCGGATCGATCAGCGGCTGGGCTGGGGCGCGCTGCTGCTGCTGCTCAGCTCGTTTGCCCTGCCGCGGCACATCTTTGCCGGCGATCTGGTCGATGCGCGGATGATTTCCACCGGCCTGCTGGTCGGCTGCCTTGCCCTGTCGTGGCGGGTGCCGCGCTGGGTGCTGCTGCTGGCGCCGCTGCTGTTCGTGGGGCGTCTGGCGCTGACAACCCAGAACTGGCAGCGCGATTCGGTTGAAACCGCCCATCTGCTGGAAACAATCGACAGGTTGCCGCAGGGCGCGAAGCTGGCAACGATCGTCATCACGGAACGCAACGATTGGCATTATAACCCGCAGGAACACATTTGCGGCTATGCGCTGGTGCGCCGCGATGCGCTGGTCAATTGCAACTTCGCCTTGCCGATGGTCCATATGCTGACGATCAGCGAAGGCGGTGAATACTTCCGCGATCCCTATCACCGGCTCAACCACCGGCCGGGCCAGCCGATCAACCTGCTCAGTTATGATCCGGCCAAGCACGCCGATTGGTTCTGGTACGTGGGCCGCAACCGGCCCGACAAGCTGCCGCTGCGCGCCAGGGTTATCGCGGCTGACAAGCACACCTTGCTTGCGCGACTTGCAAAACGGCCAGCCGGTAGCTAAGTGCGGCGGTGTCTTCCGACATCGGGAACATTGCTTCCTCCCGGACGCGCTGCCAGCCAGCCGCCGGGAGCGGCGCTGTTCCCAAAAGGCGGCGGGCGTTTTGATTTCAACCGTTCAGGCAGCAAAGGCTAAGCCAGCCATGGCCAAGATCTCTCCCGGCGAATTCATGCGGCAGGTTCAGGCCGAAGCACGCAAGGTCGTGTGGCCAACCTGGCGAGAAACGTCGACCACGGCGATCTTCGTGGGCGTCATGATGGTTTTGCTGGCCGTGTTCTTCCTTGGCATCGACACGGCGTTTGGCCAGGCGGTTCACTGGCTGCTGTCGCTGGCCTGAGATACGGATAAACGAGAGACACATGGCCCGCTGGTACATCATTCACGCCTATTCCGGATTTGAAAACAAGGTCCGCGAATCGATCCTTTCCGATGCTGAGCGCATGGGGCTTGAAGCCCTGGTCGAAGCTGTGGAGGTTCCGCACGAAACCGTTACAGAGGTGAAGCGCGGCAAGAAGGTTCAGGTCGAGCGCAAGACCATGCCCGGCTATGTTCTGGCCAAGCTGGCGATGAACGACGATGTCTATCACCTCGTCAAGAACACCGCGAAGGTTACCGGCTTCCTTGGCCCCAATGGCAAGCCGCAGCCGATTTCGGACCGGGAGGCCGCGCGCTATTTCGGTGCCCGCGACGCCGCCGCCGCCGAACCGAAGAAGCACATCAGCGTCGATTACGAGATCGGCGATTCGGTCAAGGTTCTCGACGGTCCGTTCAATTCCTTCACCGGCCTGGTCGAGGAACTGGATTTCGACAAGAACCGGGTCAAGGTTTCGGTATCGATCTTCGGCCGCGCCACCCCGGTCGAGCTCGATTTCGAACACGTCGAGCTGGTGAAGTAAGGCAGCCGTGGCAACCCGGCTGCGCGAAATCGGTTACTTCTTCTTGCTTTTCCCGCCGCCGGCCTGACGCAAGGCTGCAAGCTCGGCGTCGATCCGTTCGTCGCGCGCCAGTTCGGCAAGTTCTTCGTCCAACGACGCGGCGCGGGCCGTAGGCGCGGTGGCTGCGCTGGCAAAATCGATGCGTTTTTCCAGCGTATCGATGCGTTCCATTACCCGTTCGCTGCGGCTCGGTTCCCCTGCAGAGGCCGAGCGCGTGGTGGGCGATGCCGCGCAGGCATTTGCTTCAACGCTGGTTTCCTTCGTCAGCCGGGTACGGGCATCGCTGAGGCGCTGTTCCAACCCGGCGATGGTTTCGCGCAGCCTGGCCTCATCGGCTTGCGCCTCGGCCTGGGCAGTGCGCGCACGGCTGGCTGCATCGCGGGCGTTGTCCCGCTCGACAAGTGCGCCGCGGGCAAGATCCTCGCGACCTTTGCCCATCGCAAAACGGGCCTTGTCCTGCCAGTCCCGCGCGGCGGATTCGTCACGCTCGGACTGATTGCCCAGTTCGCGTGACAACCGCTCGCGCTGGCCGGCATCTCGGCTGAGCGCGATGATCGCTTCTTCGATCTCGACGATCATCAGCTTGAGCATTTTCACGGGATTGGTCGCCGAATCGACGGCAGCGTTGACGTTGCTCGAAATGAGCTGATTGATGCGAACGGCGATTTCGATCACGGATTGCCCCCTGAAGACGTACGCCCTTCCTGCCCCAAGAAGTTTAAAGATCGGTGCAAATTTCGGTGCTTGGCCTTTTCGCTTCCCATCGGGCACTGTTTCCCCTAAGCGCGCGCCTTCGCTTGGCTTCGGCCCGGTGATTCCGTGCGGGAGAAGGGTTTGCGCCCTTTGCTTGACCGCTCACTCTGAGGGTTCGCTTGTGCAGCCCGACAGGAAGAAAGGAGGCCAGCCATGGCCAAGAAGATTGAAGGCTATATCAAGTTGCAGGTGCCTGCGGGCAAGGCAACCCCGTCTCCGCCGATCGGACCGGCCCTGGGCCAGCGCGGCGTGAACATCATGGAATTCTGCAAGGCGTTTAACGCCGCCACGCAGGAACTTGAAAACGGAATGCCGATCCCGACCATCATCACGGTCTATGCCGATCGCAGCTTCACCTTCGTCACCAAGACGCCGCCTGCCAGCTTCCTGATCAAGAAGGCTGCCAACCTCAAGTCAGGCTCGAAGGAGCCGGGCAAGGTTTCGGCCGGAACGATCGCGCGGTCCAAGCTGGCGGAAATCGCCCAGACCAAGTTTGCCGATCTCAACGCGAACGATATCGAACAGGCCACCAAGATCATCGAAGGCTCTGCCCGTTCGATGGGCCTGCAGGTTGTGGAGGGCTAAGGACATGGCGAAGCAAACCAAGAAGCAGCAGGCCCTTGCCGCCAAGCTGGGTGACAACCTGAAGCATTACGGCGTTGATGAGGCGATCCAGCTTCTCAAGGATCTGAAAACCACCAAGTTCGACGAAAGCCTTGAGGTTTCGTTGAACCTGGGCGTCGATCCGCGCCATGCCGACCAGATGGTTCGCGGCATGGTCGTGCTGCCTTCGGGCACCGGCAAGGACGTGAAGGTTGCGGTCTTTGCCCGTGGCGACAACGCCGAAAAGGCGCTGGCCGCCGGGGCCGACAAGGTTGGCGCGGAAGACCTGCTGGAAGACATGCAGGCCGGCAATCTCGATTATGGCCGCGTCATCGCCACGCCCGACATGATGGGTCTGGTTGGCCGGCTGGGCAAGGTGCTTGGTCCCAAGGGTCTGATGCCCAACCCCAAGCTTGGGACCGTCACCCCCAACGTTGCCGAAGCCGTCAAGGCGGCCAAGGGCGGCCAGGTTGAATACCGCGTCGAAAAGGCCGGGATCATCCATGGCGGGATCGGCAAGCTCTCGTTCTCGAACGAAGCGCTGCGCGCCAACTTCGACGCTTTCGTCGATGCCGTGGTCAAGGCCAAGCCTGCCGGCGCCAAGGGCAAGTACCTGCGCAAGGTTGGCCTGTCATCGTCGATGGGGCCGGGCCTGAAGGTTGACGTTGCCGAAGTTCACGGCGGCTGATCCGGGCAGACCTGCCAGACACACCTGACACAAGGGGCCGGGGGGAAACCTCCGGCCCTTTTGTTTTGAAAGCTGGCAAATACCCCATTCCGCCCATCCTGAGCCTGCCGAAGGATTCAACCGGGCCGGTCCGCCGGGCCGGTCCGCTCACAAGAACAGGACGGTCCTTCGACGGGCTCAGGACGGGCGGGGTGTTGTGGGCGCGGAAGGTCTGGCAAGCGCCGCGCGGGTATAGCATTCGGTGACCATGGCCAGCGCGCGTCCATCGGGCAGGCGGAGCAGCGCGATCTGGGACAGCACCGTTCCGGCCGGGCACCCCGGCTCGCCCCCGTGGCGGCTGTCAATCGTTTCGCGGGTGAAGTGCAGCGGGCTGACGACCTTGCCGAAGGGGGTGTCGCTGGTATCAAGCGCGGCGTTCATTGCCTGGCTCAGCAGATCGCGGCGATACCAGTTGTGCGCCACAGACAGCACGCGCGCGCCGCAAGAAAGCTCGACATGGCGATAGCCCAGCGCGGTTTCCGCCCCCACGCCCAGTCTGGCGCGCAGCCCATCCGGCTCGTCCGGGGCTGGTCCGGGCACAGGGCGGGCGACAACCACGGGATTGTCCGCCAGCCCGCGCGCGGCGCACCAGTCTTCCAGCGCGCGGGTGGCGCTGGGGGTGGAACCCAGCGCGCGTTCCAGCGCGGCGATGTCGTTTCGGTCTGCGGAACAGGCTGACAACAGCCCCGCACTTGCCAAAAACGTCACCAGGGTTGTCCTATATCCCACCCGGCACCGCATCGCGCCCCATGGCGCTGAGGCCGGCCAGCAAGGCCCCGGCGCAAGCCGCAAGCACGGCGGGATCAGTTGCGCGGATTACAAAGTTTGCGCCAACCTTGCCTTCGCGGAAAAACGGATAGGACCCGATCGCCGTGCCCGGATGGGCCTGCTCGGTTTCGCGCAGCAGATCGGCAATCTCGCTTTCCTGCGCCCAGCAGCCGATCGTTTCGGACAGCACCGGCTGCCCGCCTTCCAGCGTTCCGGTCAGCGCATCGAGCATTCCGGCGGTGATCGACGGCACCCCGGCCATCAGGAAAATGTTGCCGATGCGGATGCCGGGCGCGCCGGACATCCGGTTGGGGATCAGCTCCGCCCCGTCCGGCACCCGCGCCATGCGCAGCCGCGCATCGTTCAGCCCGCCGCGCGTGGCGTAATAGTTTTCAAGGATGGCGCGCGCATCGGGATGGATCACAACCCCCACGCCCAGCGCCGCGGCCACCGCATCCACCGTGATATCGTCATGCGTGGGGCCGATCCCGCCGGTGGTGAACAGATAGTCGTTGCGCGCCCGCAGCACGTTCACCGCCTCGACAATCGCGGCGGTATCATCCCCCACGACCCGCACTTCGGCCAGGCGAATGCCCTGGACGTTAAGCCACGCAGCCACCTGGGCAATGTTCCTGTCCTGGGTACGGCCCGAGAGGATTTCATCGCCGATGATCAGCAGCGCGGCGGTCCAGATGCGGGCGGTTTGGGTCATGGGTGGGGGTTAGGTGATAATGGCTGGCCGCGCAATTTCTGGTTCACTCGGGGCGTGGAGAAGGGGTTCGCGCAGAGGTGCAGAGAAGGAGTTCGCGCAGAGGCGCAGAGAAGAAAGTAGAGGCGCAGAGATGTCTCGAGTGCCGCAGGCACTCCCCCAAAAAACCGTGGTCGCGTTTCGGGCAACCGAGGGATGATAGGGCGGCTTCGCCGCAAGCACAAACCCCTCTGCGCCTCTGCGCGAACCCCCTTCAACCGCCCACCAATTCCCGCGCCCGGGTAAAGTGCAGCACGCCATCGTCGATCGGTGCCTGGCGCATATCGACGCGGTCCTTGCGATATTCCTGGTTGAGCCGCCAGGGCAGGGTGGCGGCATTCTTGGGCATCAGGTGCTTGCCGCGCATCAGGTAACCTGAGGAGAAATCGAACACGTCATCCTCTTCCGGCTCATCCCCCGCGGCCATCACCGGCGTCGCCACCACTGCGCCATAGGTGTCCATTTGCTTGAACAGGCGGGTCAGGTATTGTGCCACAATGTCCACCCGCAGCGTCCAACTGGCGTTCACATAGCCGAAGATGCCGGCGAGGTTGGGCAGGTTGGAAAACATGCAATTGCGGTAGAAGAAGTGCTGGCTGAAATCGACCGGCTTGCCGTCCAGACTGATCGCGATCTTGCCGGCAAAGCGCATGGCCAGGCCGGTGGCGGTGATGATCACGTCCGCGTCCAGATGCTTGCCGGATGCAAGCTTGATTCCGGTGGCATCGAAGCTGTCGATATGGTCGGTAACGACGTCTGCCTTGCCCTCGTTGATGGCCCGGAAGAAATCAGCATCGGGCACCAGGCACAGCCGCTGGTCCCACGGATCATAGGGCGGCTGGAAATTTTCCGCGGAATAGTTGGCGCCAAGATGCCCTTTCAGCTGCCGGGTCAGGGCATCGGCAACCTTGGCCGGCTGGCTCCGCGCGCGCTTGAAGATCAGATCGCCCAGCACGATGTTCTTGGTCCGGGTGATCGCATAGGCCGCCTTTTCCGGCAAAACCTTGCGCAGCGCGTTGTTCAGGCCGTCCTTGGCCGGGCGGCTGACCATCCAGGTGGGCGTGCGCTGCAACATGGTGACATGGCCTGCGCCGGAAAGGGCCATGGCCGGAACGATTGTCACCGCGGTCGCGCCCGATCCGATCACCACAACCTTCTTGCCGCTGTAATCAAAATTTTCCGGCCAGAACTGCGGATGGATTATCGTGCCCTTGAACGTGTCCCGGCCCTTGAACCCGGCGTCATAGGGATCATCGTAATCGTAATAGCCCGAACCCAGGAACAGGAACCGGGCCTCAACCCGCTGCCGCGTTCCATCGGTTCCTTCCAGCACCACGGCCCAGCGGGCAGCGGCGCTGTTCCAATCGGCTGAAACAACCTTCTGGCCCAGCCGCATCCGGCGGCGCAGATCATTCTGATCAGTTATTTCATCAAGGTACTGGAGGATCGAAGGTCCGTCCGCGATGGCCTTTTCATGCTTCCACGGCGCGAAGGAAAAGCCCAGCGTGTGCATATCGCTGTCCGAACGGATCCCCGGATAGCGGAACAGATCCCAGGTGCCGCCCAGATTTTCCCGCCGGTCGGCGATCGCGAAACTCTTTTCCGGGCAATCGCGGGTCAGGTGCACCGCCATGCCAATGCCCGAAATTCCGGCGCCGACGATCAGGACGTCAAGGCTCTCCCCGATAGGCGTAACCGCGTTCATCCGGAGTTTCTCCCACAAATCAGTCTTAATCGACCACTTAACAGAGCCTCTCAGGGATTGCCAGCGCCTTGCCGCTTTGGCAGTCCGGCGCAATGGCCATCATCGCATCACGCCGCTATCAGCGCGGAAAGCCTTCGCAGTACAGCCACCCGGTAACGGGCGATGTGCGCGAGCCGCTGCCCGCCGATTGTTTTGATTGGGTGGGGCTGGCCGATCCGCCAGCGGACGAAATGGAAATGGTGCAGCGCCAGTTCGGCTTGCACCCGCTGGCGGTGGAAGATGCGATGAGCCCCAGCCAGATGCCCAAGGTCGATATCTATGGCCAGCAGCTGTTCATCGTTGCGCGCACGGTGGCCGCTTCGGAAGGGGACAACCTGTCATACGGCCAGACCGCGATCTTCCTGGGCAAGGATTTTATCGTGACCGTGCGGATGGGCTCCACCCGGGCGCACAACGCGCTGCGCCAGCGGCTGGAAAGCGATGCGGAACGTTTGTCCGAGGGGCCGGACTTTGTGGCCCATGCCATCCTTGATTTCATCGTCGATGGCTATGGCCCGGTGCTGGAGAAATTTGACGAGGTGGTTCAGGTGATGGAGGAGCGCGCGATTGACAGCTTCCCTGAACCATCGACCATTCGCCGGATATTCCGCCTGCGCCGCCAGTTCCGCAAATTCACCCGTACCATCGGGCCGATGGAGGTGGTTTGCGAAAAGCTGGCGACTGCCGATCTGCCAACGATAGATCCCGGCGCGCGGGTGTGGTTTCAGGACGTGTTGGATCATGCCCGCCGGGCGATGGCGCACATGGCCATGCTGCGCGAAACGCTGGCCAGCATCGTTGAAACCGCCAGCCTGCTGGAACAGCACCGCCAGGGCGACATGACCCGCCAGCTTGCCGCCTGGGCGGCGATCCTGGCCGTGCCGACCGCCATTGCGGGAATATACGGCATGAATTTTGAATATATGCCCGAACTGCACCACAAATGGGGCTATCCCATGGTCTGGGCGGCCATCCTGTCAATCTGCGGCGGGCTGTTCCTGCGGTTCCGCAAGATCGGGTGGCTGTAGGGCCGTTGGCGCCGGTCAGTCGGGCATGACGATGAATTGTTCCCAGCGTCCGCGCGGGCCGGGTTCGGCAAAGGTTACCAATCGCAGCTTCTCACCGTCCTTGTAGGTCAGGGCGAAGGCGCGCCTGACGAAGCCGCCGCGCAGGCGGGGCTTGCCCACCGGCTCGACCTCTTGTGGTGTGCCCAGCGGGGAAAGGCTGTCAGTATAGTCTTTGAGCGTCTGCGCGGTGAAGTAGAAGCGCGCGTTGTCGGTGAACCAGCGTGGATCGAACTTGCCCGCTGACAGCTCCGCCAGTGTGGCGCGGGCATCCTCATCGCGAGCGGCCTCACCAGTGTTGGCCTGGGGCGAATGGGGCAGAACGATATCGGCGATCTTTTCGGTGAGCGTGTCCTGCGCCCCGGCGAAGTCAGCATTGGTCAGCACCACGACGGCCACCTTGTCATCGATCCAGGTGCTGTTCTGCGAAAGGAACCCCACCGATTCGCCGCCGTGGTCAACCACCCAGCGTCCCTTGACCAGGTGCTTGCTGACGCCAAGGCCGTAACCGTTGGTGGTGCCATCGGCCAGCCGCACCGGGGTTTCCATCTCTTCCCAGTCGTCGCGCGGCAGCAGGGTGCGGTTCATCCGCGCCACGTCCCACTTGGCCAGTTCGGCCGCGGTCATCGACAGTTCGCCAGCCGCCCACAGCCATCCCCGCGCAGGCGGGGTGGCGGCGCGGACCGGCCCCAGCGCGTTGCGGTGATAACCCTGGGGGAAGGCCGGCCCGTTGGTTTCGTCAATCGGCAGCGGCTTGATCCCCAGCGGGGTGAAGATCCGTTCATCAAATTGCCGCCACAAGGGCTTGCCGCCGGCCTTTTCGGCGATCAGCCCGGCCACCACATAGCCGGTGTTGGAATATTGCCAGCGCGTGCCCGGCGCATAGTCCAGCGGCTTTCTGCCCCAGCGCGCGACGATCCCCGCCGGATCGACCGGCTTTTCCATCGCTGAAAACAGATAGTCCTGCGGCCAGAAATCCTGGAGGCCGCTGGTGTGGGACAGCAACTGGCGCACGGTCATGCTATCCGCCCCGGTCACTTCGGGCAGCCATTTCGACACCTTGTCATCAAGGCTCAGCTTGCCGTCATCTTCCAGCAGCAGCAGCAGTGCCGCCAGAAACTGCTTGGAATTGGACGCGATCTGATAGGGCAGGGCGGGGGTTGACCGGGCGATCCGTTCCGATGCCTTGCCCCAGGCCTTGTCCAGCACGATCCGCCCGCCACGCACCACCGCGATCTGGGCAGACGGCACCCCGCTGCCTTTCAGCGCGCTGGTCACTGCCTGATCGATGGCGGTTTGTTCTGCGGCGGTCAGATCCTGGGCGATGGCCGGCAGAGGCATGGCGAATGCGGCAAGCGCAAGGGTGTGACGAAGCATGGCGCGCAGGTTAACGCGCAGCCCTGCGCGATCAAGCCCGCGCTTGGCCTCTGTTCGATCAGCGGCTAACCCGGCCCGCGCAACAACAGGGAATAGCGCGCCATGGCCGCAAGCGGATCAAACCGGGTGATCATCACGGCGCTGGCCGCCAACGTCGGCATTGCCGTGGCCAAGTTTGCCGCCGCCGCCTTCACCGGATCGTCCGCGATGCTGACTGAAGGGGTGCACAGCCTGGTCGATTCGACCAATCAGGTGCTGCTGCTTTACGGCACCCGCCGCAGCCGCCGTCCGGCCGATATGCAGCATCCGTTCGGCTATGGGCGGGAACTGTATTTCTGGTCCTTCGTGGTGGCCATCCTGGTCTTTTCGCTTGGGGCGGGTGTGTCGCTTTACGAAGGGGTTCTGCACCTGCTCAGTCCCGAGCCAACGCGCGATCTGGGGGTGGCTTTTGCCGTGCTGGGCGTGGCCGGCGCGCTTGAAGGGTGGTCAACCTGGGAAGCACTGCGGGAATTTTCCAGGGCCAACCGCGACAAGGGGATGCTGCGCGCCTTGCGCGAAACCAAGGATGCGCCAACCCTGATCATACTGCTGGAAAATGGCGGTGCCCTGGCCGGTCTGGCGATTGCGGCGCTGGGGCTGGGCCTGGCCTGGCTGACCGGCAATCCGCTGTGGGACGGGCTCGCGTCGGTCCTGATCGGGGTGGTGCTGGGCGCGATCGCGGTGATGCTGATCGTCGAATCCAAGGGGCTGCTGATCGGGGAAGCCGCTGATCCCGCGCTGGTTGAGGCGATTCGCGCCTGCGCGGTTGCGCACCCCGGGGTTGTCGCGGTGCATGAAGTGCTGACCGTGCATCAGGCGCCTGACATGGTGGTAAGCGTGATCAGCGCCGATTTTGATGACGCGATCAGCGCGCGCGATGTGGAGCAGACCGTGCGGGACATCGAGGCGGAAGTGGCCCGCCGCTTTCCCGTGGTCACCCGGGTCTATGTTCGCCCGCTTGATCCCGCGATCGGCTGACGGCCCAGGCGGGAATGCAAGATTGTGGACAGCATGGCGATTTGCGCTGCCGAATCTGTCACGGCATTGTAATGGCAGTGTCGCATTTTAGGGGGTAAAGGCGATGTTCGGTTGGTTTCAGCGGCTGTTGCCGCGCTCGGGTGACTTTTTCACCCTGTTTGAGCGGCACGCAACCTCGCTTGTCGCCGCGTCAGAGGCTTTGGCCCAGTTGATCGCTGGCGATGGTGACCGCGCGGCGCATCTGCGCACGATTCACGATCAGGAACACGCCGCCGACGAGGTGATCCGCGAGACCCTGCACGAGGTGCGGCAGACCTTTCTGACCCCGTTCGATCGCGGGGCGATCACCTCGCTGATCGGGACGATGGACGATACCATCGATGAGATGAACCGCACCGCCGCGGCCGTCGAACTGTTTGAAGTGCAAACCTTCGATCCGCAGATGAAGCAGATCGCCGCAGTGGTGCAAACCGCTTGCCGCCTGATTTCAGAGGCGGTGCCGCTGCTGCGCAATGTCGAGCGTAACGGACACCGCCTGCACGAATTGACCGCACGGCTGGTCAAGCTGGAGGGCGAGGTTGACGTGCTGCACGATACCGGCATGAAAGCGGCGTTTCAGGCGCAGCGCGAAAAGTCCGATCCGCTGGCCTTTGTCGTCGCGCGGGAGATCTACAAGGGTCTGGAACGGATCGCCGACGCCTTTGAAGATGTCGCGAACGAAATCGACAGTCTGGTCATCGACCACGGCTGAAATTCTGACCCGCTTGCAATACCGCGCAATCCGTCCGTCCTGAGCCTGTCGAAGGATTGTCCTTCACTTCCGGTACGGCGCAATGAAGAAGAACAGGGCGATGCTTCGACAAGCTCAGCAGGGACGGGATGGGGAATGGATGGCAGGCCGTGGCTGCCGGGGGGAACTGGACCATGCATGAGCTTGCCTATCCCCTGCTCGTTGGCCTGATCATCATTGCCCTGGCCTTTGATTTTCTCAACGGCCTACATGATGCCGCCAATTCGATCGCCACGGTGGTCACCACAAGGTTGCTGACGCCGGTGTGGGCGGTGGCCTTTGCCGCGTTCGGCAACTTTGCCGCCTATTGGCTGGTGCCGCTGCACGTTGCCGATACGATCGGCAAGGGGATCATCAACAAGGACATGGTCACGCCCGGCGTGGTGTTTGGCGCGCTGATCGGGGCGATGTTCTGGAACGTGGTCACCTGGATCAAGGGCATTCCTTCCAGTTCCAGCCACGCGCTGCTGGGCGGCTTGCTCGGCGCGGGGATTGCCCATGCCGGGCTGGGCGCGGTGGAAACCAAGAAGACGATCGAAACGCTGATGGCGATCTTCCTGTCACCGATGATCGGTTTTGCCCTGGCGATGCTGATGGTGCTGATCACATCCTGGCTGTTCAAGGGGTTTCAGCCGCGCCGGGCCGAAAGCGTGTTCAAGACGCTGCACCTGTTTTCCAGCGCGGCCTATTCGATCAGCCACGGCGGCAATGACGCGCAAAAGACCATGGGGATCATCGCGGTGCTGCTCTATTCGACCGGGCACCTGGGCGGGGAATTCCACATCCCGACCTGGGTGGCGATCGCGTGTTATCTGGCAATCTCGCTGGGTACGCTGTCGGGCGGCTGGCGGATCATCAAGACGATGGGCACCAAGTTCACCAAGCTCAATCACCACACCGGGTTCTGCGCCAGCACGGCAGGGTCAATCGTAGTGTTCGGGGCCAGCGCAATGGGCATTCCGGTTTCCACCACGCACGCCATTACCGGCGCGGTGATCGGCACCGGCGCCGCGCGCAAGGCCAGCGCGGTGCGCTGGGGCGTGGCCGGGCGGGTAGTGATGGCCTGGTTCATCACCATCCCCGCCGCGGCTGCGGTCGGCGCGGTATTTTACACGCTGACCCGGATGTTCTGACGCCCCGGCGTTCAGCCGCGCGGGGCGTTCAACCGCGCGGGGCGTTGCTGCGCCGGCGGTGATTGCCATTGCCGCCGGGCCGGCCGCCGGAACGGTTGCCCCCTTCGCGCCGCTGGCCATTGTCGCCGCCGTGGCCGCCTTGCGGCCTGCCAGTGCGGTCACCATCGCGGCGTTGACCATGGTTGGGACCGTTATTGGAGCCGTGGCCTTGTGCCGGGCGACGATCATCGCGGTGCGGGCGGCGGTCATCGCGCGCCGGGCGTTCCATCCCGCCGCTGCCGTCGTTCGCCAGCGGATTGAACACTGGCCCGCGCGGTGCGGTGGCGCGGCGGCCATCGGCCATGCGCTCGTTGCGGATATATTGATCGCGCGATTGTCCATCGCGGCTCTGCCCGCCGTTGGAACGGTTGTTGTTGGGGCGCTTGTTGCCCTGGGCCGGGCGCCCGCCGCGGCCGCGGGCATCACGCTCGTCGCGGCGTGCATCCTGCTCCGCCTGGACCGCGCTGCGGCGTGACGGGGCGGGCAGGCGGGCGGCCTCCTGCTGGAAATTCTCCGGCAGAGGCAGTTTGGCAAGCTGCACCCCGGTCAACTTTTCGATATCGCGCAGATAGGCTTTCTCGTCCGGCGCGACAAAGCTGACCGCAACGCCGTCCGCCCCGGCACGCGCGGTGCGGCCAATGCGGTGAACATATTGTTCCGCCACGTTGGGCAGTTCGAAATTGAACACGTGGCTGACGCCCGAAACGTCAATCCCGCGCGCGGCGATGTCGGTTGCCACCAGCACCGGCATGGTGCCCTTGCGGAACGCCAGCAGCGCGGCGGTGCGCTGGGCCTGGCTCTTGTTGCCGTGGATCGCCGCGGCGTTGATCCCGGCGGCGGAAAGGTGGCGCACCACCCGGTCCGCGCCGTGCTTGGTCCGGGTGAAGACCAGCGTGCGCTCAATCTCGCCAGATGCCAGCCCCTTGCGCAGTGACAGCGTCAGCAGCGCCTGCTTTTCAGCCTGGTTGATGAACACGGCATACTGCTCCACCCGCTCGGCAGTGGTGGCCTGCGGGGTCACTTCAACCCGGACGGGGTTGTGGATGAACTGCTTGCCCAGATCGGCGATAGCCTTGGGCATGGTGGCGCTGAAGAACAGGCTCTGCCGTTCCTTGGGAAGCAGCGCCGCAACCCGCTTCAGCGGTACGATGAAGCCCAGGTCCATCATCTGGTCAGCCTCATCCAGCACGAAGATCTCTACATTGCGCAGGGTCAGTGCGCGCTGGTCGATCAGGTCCAGCAGGCGGCCCGGCGTGGCGACCAGCACGTCGCAGCCCGGCACCAGCGCGCGGGCCTGCTTGCCCACTGGCACGCCGCCGAACACGCATTGGACCGACAGATTGAGGAAGCGGGCATAGCCGCGCATATTCTCGGCAATCTGCGCCGCCAGTTCACGCGTGGGGCTCAGCACCAGCATCCGGCACGCGGCGTTGCGGCGCGGCTGGGGATTGGCTGCCAGGCGGTGCAGCGAGGGGAGTGAGAAGGCCGCGGTCTTGCCAGTGCCGGTTTGGGCAATGCCCAGCAGGTCACGCCCTTCCAGCAACGCCGGAATCGCCTGGCGCTGGATCGGGGTGGGATCGGCATAGCCTTTGGCCTCCAGCGCGCGAAGCAGCGGCTCGGCCAGGCCAAGATCGGAAAAATAAGTCATTTCAATATCAACTTTTCTATTTCCCGCCCGCGCCCGGCCTGTCGCAGCACCGTTCCCGCTTCAGCGCCCTGCGCCAAAAGAGTACGGTCCTGCGCCAAGCTCAGGACAGACGGTTGTGGGAATCCGCCTTGCGGATCGCCACAGGGTTCGTCGCGATGCGACCCTGCGTGAAGAAGGAAGCGTCATACGGACCAACCGAGCATCCGGGCCGGCCTTGTTGGCGGGATTTGTCCCCGCCGGCCTCACGCTGCGCCGGATTGCCGCGCGGAAATTCCCGCCCGACCGATTGGTGTTGCGCGGCATTTATGCTGCGTTGCGGAAAATTGCAAGGAAATTGCGCGGGGATGTTCGGCCCTTGAGGCGAAATCTCTCGATGTTGTTACGCGAGTTTGATCCTGTCGAGCAGTTGTGCCAAGCTAATCTCATGGCAGATCAAACCGTTACTGTTAGTGTGTGTTCCAAGATGGTGGAGTCGGCTACCCGTTCTTGCCAGCCGATGATCTCGATGCCGGGGGAGCAGGCCAATCCAAATTGGGATGCGATGGCCGCATCCTTCGCGTCGCTGTCGAGTGCGTTCGCATGGGGTTCGATAATTCTCGCGCTTGTTGCGGTTGGCGCTGCGCTTGCATGGGGCAGGATTGTCACGGCGACAGCTGAAAAAGAGGCTCGATCTATGGCAAAAAAGTGCGCGGACGACTATATTAAGGGATGGCTGGCCAGAGAGGCTCCAGGAATCATCCGAGAACGGGTTGATTTCATTATGGACGCTACACTTGGCCCAGGCAACGATGCTGAGGCCGCAGATGAAATCGGAAAGGAGGCTTAAATGTCAGATCCCATGACGGTGATCGCCCAACATTGGGACAGTACGCCGGTTCCGATTGAAACGATCATTCGCGATATCGGATTGCCATTGTCCTATGAAGCAATGAGCGACAACATTTCTGGCTACATTGAACGGGAAGATGGCAGCTATCGTATTGTTGTGAACGCGAATCATGCTCCGACGCGTCAGCGGTTCACGGCAGCTCACGAACTCGGACATTATATTTATCATCGCGATTTGCTTGGGGAAGGTGTTGGGGACAATCGCGCTTACAGAGCAGACGGGACCGATCGTCCAAATGCCAACATCCGCCCCATCCACGAACGTCAAGCCAACAGTTTTGCAGCTAATGTTTTGATGCCACGCCATCGACTAGTCGCGGTCGGGGGGGAGAGTACAGCGGCGTTGGCTGCACGTTTTGGAGTCTCACAAGAGGCAATGCGGATACGTTTGGGCCGTTAGGCCTAGATTGACGTAGAGGGCGAGTTGTCCGCTAAAGTCCTCGGGACTGGCCCCGATTACATGGTTATGCCTTCCTTTGCGTGGTCCTAAGGTGACCAGATTCCTGTGGTGAGGTTGCATCTTCACAAGCGATTGCCCCGAACAGGTCATGCGCGTCAGCGTCTTCGATCGTCACCTGCACCACATCGCCGGGCTGGAGTGTCGCCGGAACATCGCGCAGGTACACCGCGCCGTCGATCTCCGGTGCGTCGGCCTGGCTGCGGCCGGTGGCGCCCTGGTCGCCATCTTCATCCGGTTCGCCCACTTCGTCGATGATCACCGGCAGCACGCGGCCGACCTTGGCCGCCAGCTTGGCCGCGCTGATCGCCTCGGTCTTTTCCATGATCCGGGCATAGCGTTCTTCCTTGACTGCTTCTGGAACCGGATCAGGCAAGGCGTTGGCCGCCGCGCCTTCGACCGGTTCGAAGCGAAAGGCACCGACGCGGTCCAGTTGGGCTTCGTCCAGCCAGTTCAGCAGGTACTGGAAATCCGCCTCGGTCTCGCCCGGAAAGCCGACGACAAAGCTGGAACGAATGGTCAGATCGGGGGCGATCGCGCGCCATGACCTGATCCGTTCCAGCACCCTGGCCTCGTTCGCCGGGCGCTTCATCGCCTTCAGCACCGATGGCGCGGCGTGCTGGAAGGGAATGTCGAGATAGGGGGTGATCAACCCCTCTGCCATCAGCGGGATCACCGCGTCGACGTGGGGGTAGGGGTAAACGTAGTGCAGGCGGACCCAGGGCGGGGTGCCATCGGCAGTGCGCAGGCCGCCCAGTTCGCGCGCCAGATCGGTCATGTGGGTGCGGACCGGGCTGCCCTTCCACGCGCGCTCCTCATGCCGGACATCGACTCCATAGGCAGAGGTGTCCTGGCTGATCACCAGCAGTTCCCTGGTCCCGGCGGCGACCAGCTTTTCCGCCTCGCGCAGCACCGCGTCGATCCGGCGGCTGGCCAGTTTGCCGCGCAGGCTGGGGATGATGCAGAACGCGCAGGCGTGATTGCAGCCCTCGCTGATCTTGAGATAGCTGTAATGGCGTGGGGTCAATTTGACGTCGATCTGCGGGATCAGGTCAATGAACGGGCCTTGCGCGGGCGGCGCGGCTTCATGCACCGCCTCAACCACCGCTTCGTACTGGTGCGCACCGGTAACGGCCAGCACCTGGGGGAATTTGGCGCGGATCAGGTCCGCCTCGCTGCCCATGCAGCCGGTTACGATCACCCGGCCATTCTCGGCAATCGCCTCGCCAATCGCGGCCAGGCTTTCCTCCTTGGCCGAGTCGAGAAACCCGCAGGTGTTGACCAGCACCACATCGGCCCCCTGATAATCGGGCGACATGGCATAGCCATCGGCGCGCAGCCTGGTGAGGATGCGTTCGGAATCGACCAGCGCCTTGGGGCAGCCGAGCGAAACCATGCCGACGCGCTTCTGATCGGGAATCTGTGTGGTATTTTGCGATGCCATGGGGACTGCCCCTTACACTGCGGCGGGACAAAGTGCTACTGCCGCGATGACAATGACATTTGGAGTGGTGGAATGGGCGTGGTCAACTGGCTGGCGGTGAGTGCCGGAACGCTGGCGTTCTTCATGATTGGCGCGGTGTGGTACGGGATGCTGTTCTCCGTCCCGTGGCAGAGAGAGGTTGGCGTGGGTGCGGCTCCGCGCGGCGCGGCGATGGTGCGGGTCATGGCGCTGACGCTGCTGTGCGAATTCCTGGTGGTTTCCACCCTGGGGCACCTGTTTGCCCGCACTCATCCCGCCCCGCACGTGGTGATGATGATGGCGCTGGGTTTTGCGCTGACGGTCATGGCACCGGCCATCGGGATCAACTACCTTCACCAGCGCAAATCGCTGACCCTGTTCCTGATCGACGCCGGGCATTTCGTGGTCGGCATGGCGGCGGTGGGCGCGGTGTTTATCGCGCTGGGCTGACCGGCCGGGGCAGATACCGTGCCGGATCGAGCGGCACGCGGTTGCGGCGGATCTCGAAATGAAGCTGGGGTTCGCCGGCAAGGCCGGTCTGGCCGTTCAGCCCGATCCGCTCGCCCGCCTTGACGCTGTCGCCGTCCCTGACGGTAATCTTGTCAAGGTAGGAGTAGGTCGTGGTCCAGCGCCCGCCGTGATAGAGGATCACGGTCAGCCCGTATTCCTTTGGCCCTTCGCCGGCATAGATCACCCTGCCGGCGGCGGCGGCGCGGATCGCGGTGCCCTTGGCGGCCAGCACATCAATTCCGTCGTGCCAGGGTTTGTCCGCCACCTTGGCCACGAAGCCGCGGCGGACCTTGCCTGCCACCGGCCAGCGCAGGGCGGGGGCGGCGGTATCGTCAAGCTCGGCGGGAATGTCGGTCGAGGCGGCGGCTGGTGAGGGTGAGGGGGATGGCGCGGCGGCGCGCACCGGCGTCCTGGCCAGGGTGGGGATCGTCAGCTTCTGGCCGGGTTTGACCGGAGCCGCGGGGTCAATTCCGCTGGCCGCGGCGATCGCGCTCCACGGCACGCCCTGATCCATCGCGATACCAAAGCCGGTGTCGCCGTCCTTCACCTCATAGGTCCGGCGGCGGGGGATCACCAGCGTCTGCCCGGCGCGCAAGGCATAGGGTGCTTTCAGACCGTTCGCCTCGATGATCAGTACGCGCGGCACCTCGGCGCGGTTGGCGATCCCGCCCAGCGTCTCGCCCGCCTTGACCGTGTGGCTGGCCTCTGCCTTGGGGTCAGGCTCATCAGCGGCGATCAGCAGCACGCCAGCGGCCAGCAGCAGCACCGCGCCGCGCATCAGGCGAACCGCCCCGCCAAATCGGCCAGCGAAGCATCATGCGTCAGATCCAGTTGCAGCGGCGTTACGGAGACAAAGCCGTCCTGAATCGCTTCAAGATCGGTGGCATTGCCGGGTGTATGCTCGATCCCGTGCAGCCCGAACCAGAAATAGCGGTATCCGCGCGGGTCGGTCCCTTCGACAACCGAGCCGCGAGCATAATCATGGAATCCCTGGCGGACCACGCGAATGCCCTTGACCTGTGCGGCGCTGAGCGGCGGGAAATTGACGTTGACCAGGCTGCGCGGGGCAAACGGTGCGTCCAGTAGCGGCTGGATTACCCGCGTCGCCCAGGCCTCTGCCGCGGCGAAGGGCACGGTATCGCCCATGCCTTCCTTCTCATAGACCTGGCTCAGCGCGATGGACCGGATGCCCGCCAGCGTCCCTTCGATCGCGGCGGATACCGTGCCCGAATAGGTCACGTCATCGCCCAGGTTGGCGCCCCGGTTGACGCCGGACAGGATCAGGTCGGGCGCGGCGGGCAGCACGGTGCGCAGCGCCATCATCACCGCGTCGGTCGGCGTGCCCGATACGGCAAAACGCCGCTCGTCAAACTGGCGCAGCCGCACCGGGCGCGACAGGGTGAGCGAATGGCCCGCGCCCGATTGCTCTTCGGCAGGGGCGACGATCCAGATATCGTCGCTGAACTGGCGGGCGATCGCCTCAAGCACGTCCAGACCGGGGGCGTGGATGCCATCGTCGTTGGTAAGAAGGATACGCATCAGGCAGGCTCCAGCGCGGTGATCCCGCCCATGTATCGTTGCAGCGCGGCGGGGACCGTCACCGATCCGTCCTGCTGCTGGTAGTTCTCCAGCACCGCAACCAGCGTCCGCCCCACCGCGAGGCCCGAGCCATTGAGCGTGTGGACGAACTCGGTCCCCTTCTGCCCCTCGGGCCGATAGCGCGTATTCATCCGCCGTGCCTGGAAGGCACCGCAGTTGGAACACGAACTGATCTCGCGATAGGTGTTCTGGCCCGGCAGCCACACCTCAAGGTCATAGGTTTTCTGCGCGCCGAAACCCATGTCGCCGGTGCAGAGCAACACCTTGCGATAGGGCAGGTCCAGCGCCTGAAGGATCGATTCAGCCGCGCCGGTCATCCGCTCATGCTCGGCGGCGCTGTCTTCGGGGCGGGTCACGCTGACCAATTCGCACTTTTCAAACTGGTGCTGGCGGATGAACCCACGGGTATCCTTGCCCGCCGCCCCGGCTTCGGAGCGAAAGCACAGGGTCAGCGCGGTTATCCGCAGCGGCAGCGCGCCATCATCAAGGATCTGGCCCATCACCGAACTGGTCAGGCTGACCTCGGACGTGGGGATCAGCCAGCGGCCATCAGTGGTGCGGAACGAATCCTCGGCGAACTTGGGCAGCTTGTCCGTGCCGTACATCGCCTCGTCGCGGACCAGCACCGGCGGGTTGCACTCGGTATAGCCGTTCGTGCCGGTCTGGTGATCAAGCATGAATTGCCCGATCGCCCGTTCCAGCCGCGCCATAGCCCCGCGCAGGAAGGTGAACCGCGCACCGGAAATCAGCGCACCGGTCTCAAAATCAAGGCCCAGCGCCGGGCCGATATCGGCGTGTTCCTTCGGCGTGAAGGTGAAGGCGCGCGGCGTACCCCAGCGGCTGACCTCGACGTTGCCCCCCTCATCCTCACCTTCGGGAACGTCAGCGGCGGGCAGATTGGGTATGATCGCCAGCGCATCCTGCAACTGCGCGGTCAGGTCACGCTCCTCCGCCTCAAGCGCCGGCAGCGTGTCCTTGAGGCTGGCAACCTCGGCCTTCAGCCGTTCAGCCTCACCGGTGTCGCCCCGGCCCATGGCGGCACCAATCGCCTTCGAAGCCTCATTGCGCCGTCCCTGCCCCTCCTGCATCCGCGTCGCCACGCCGCGCCGCCGGGTGTCGATCGCCAGAATCGCACCAGACTGCGGCGCAAGCCCGCGCCGGGCCAGGCCCGCGTCAAAGGCCTCAGGATTTTCGCGGATGAACTTGATATCGTGCATGGTGCCGGCGCTATGCCCGCAACTCGCATCGCATTCAAGAAGAGGTGGAAGTGGTGGGCGCGGCTGGGATTGAACCTGCGACCCCACCCGTGTGAAGGGAGCCAGCCAAATCAGATAGTTAGCTGTTTTGGTTGCAAAAACAGCCTCTTGTACGAAGGGCGCTGTACGCGAATTGTACGAGGGGGCCTCTGGGGACCCTCGGAAACGCGCAAATCTGGTCGGATTTCGGCAGCGACTGAGGCGGTCGCCAGACCGCCAGACCGGATACGAAAAACCGCCGGAAGGGCTGCCACCCTCGCCAGCGGTCATTTCGATAGCGTCTCAGCTACTGCCTTCTCATACGATATCACGGATTCCCGTGCAAGCGCCGAGCTTGCAGGCGGTGCCTCATGAGCGCGACCCTTACCCATGGCGGGCTTCCAGTGGATGTCAGGCGCGTCGATCTGCTGTCGCTGGTTGAGGATCTCGGCAAGCGTGGCCTTGGCCTCTCCAGCACGGCGACGCGGGTGCTCAGGCACTACGTCTGGCGCTCGCGTGACGATGATTACCGGGCTGGTCGCATCTGCGCCGTCTGGGATCGGGTCTGCCGAACGGCCGATGACCTCGACCTGTGCAGCCGCGCCATCAATGATGCAGAGCGCGAGCTGGAGGCGAAGGGGCTGATAGCCAGAACCACGGGCGGTAACGGTGCCCGCTCAGGCCTCAGGAGCGGTGGGATCATCCGATGGGCGGCGGGGATCAACCTTGCGCCCTTGGTGGAGCGCTATGCCGACCTGAAGGCGGCCTGGGAGGCTCGCCGTATAGAACAGCAGGCAGTCGACACCTGCAAGGCCGAGATCCGACGGACGCGCCGCCTGATCCGCGATGCTGGCGAGCCGGAGTTGATCGCACGGGCGGACGCGATCCTGCCCGATGGCCGTGTGGCCCCCATCCACCGCATCGAGAGGTTGGAGGCGATCCAGGCTGCTCTTGAAGCCGTGCTCGCGGACATCACCAGCGATCCCCGTGTGACGAAAACTTCCGATCCATCGGAAGAAAACGACCGACCCAACATACAGAATCAGGATTCATCACGATCCTGTAGCGGGCGACCTGAGCCGACGATCACGCCGCGCGCGGCACTCGAACTCGCTTCCGAGGAGTATCGCGCAATCGCATCGGTCCATGGCGATCCAGGGTGGCCGTGTCTGGTCGAGGCATCGCGGCAGACGGCAAGCTGGCTTGGCATCAGCCAAAGCACCTGGGGCAAGGCTTGCTCCGGACTTGGCCGGGAACGAGCCGCTCTGTGCGTGCTGGTGATCGACCGCAACGCCCGACTTCGATCCGGCCACCGCTATCAGGCAAGACATCCGGGCAAGTGCCTCAGCGGCATGGTCCGCAGTGCCAGCAGAGCCGGGTTCAATCTCGATGGGCTGCTGAGGGCTTTCCAGCGGGACGAGGTGGCAACGCCCGGTGTCCATTCGGCGCCATCGCTACCCGAACCCGAGCAGGGTCCAAGCATGGCCTCCCTCACGGCCCAAATCCTCTCGCGCATCGGCACCTCCATGGGAGATCCGGCATGACCACGCCCATCAATCTGACGCATGATCTCGAGTGGCCATCGGGCCGTTCCTGTCCCGCCGGAATTGCCCTTCAGGCGGCCTCTAAGAGCGCCAATGACCTCAGCAGGTTCCTCGCGCTTTTTTTGCTTGAAGGTGCACACACCACGCTACGGGGTAGCAATCCAGCGAGAGTCCAGAAGCCACAAATCTCCGGCATTCTAGGCGCTAGCCCGGTTCTTAAATGCCGCCGAAAAGCTCTTTTCACCGCGAATACGGCTAGAGCGAGCAAATATAACCTCAATAGATCAGTGCATTGGCACATAGGTGCCGCGCACCCCGTTCTGGCTCGGGAGTGCTGATCATGGGGCAGGTCAACGTCACCTATGAAGATCGGCTGCTCGAAGGGATCGACCGCCTTTGCAGTGCCCGGGGGCTGTCGCGGGCGGAGCTGATGCGGGCCATCGCGACCGAAGCCGTGGAAGCGCACGATGCCGGCAGGCTCGCATTCCAGATCGAGGATGGCCCCCGGATCGATGGCAGCCTCAATGCCCTGACCACCCAACTGCGCGCTGCCGTCGTCGAGCTGGATCGGGCGCAGAAATCCACCCAGCGGCATGAAAAGCGGATGATGGACGTCTGGGTCGGTAACGAGGAAGCGATCCGCCAGGCGCAGGAAAACCTCACCGCCCGGGTCAACGACATCAACCGCAAATCATATGAGCCCTTCGTCAACAAGATACGGGATCTCATTGCCCTTTTCGAAGGGCTGAAAACCCAGATGGCCAAGACGCAAGAGGCTGGGCTGGCCCGGGTGCTCGACCGCCTCGAAGCGATCCGCGCCGAAGCCGTTGCTCCCCGCAATCTCTACAAGGTGATGTTCCCGGGAGACTTCTCGCTTCGGTTCCTGGTCATCCTGATCGGCATGATTGGTTTTGTTGGCGCCTTGGTCGTCCTTCTGGCGGCGGCCAACATTTCGTGGATCGGTGTGCCAATCGCCAAACGGTCGCTGCCCACGACCGAATTGCTCTGCCGGGTGATCAACGACCGCTATGGCGTGCGCGATTGCGAAGTGCCCGCCGAATACCGCCGCGGCCAGGTGCCGCCCGCGAGGTCGGGCAAATGATCAACCTCACGGCAGTCGGCTCCGCGAGCGGCGCGGGCGAATACTACTCGCAGGACAACTACTACACGACCTCGGAGCTGACCGAGGCAAGCGAGTGGTTCGGCGACGGGGCAGAGGCGCTGGGCCTGCACGGCGTCGTCGAGGAATTAGGTTTCGTCGATGTTCTGTCCGGCAAACTGCCCGATGGCAGCGAGATCACTGCCGCCCACGGCGAGCACCGCCCCGGTCTCGATATGACCTTCTCGGCACCCAAATCGGTATCGCTGCTGGCGCTGGTCGGGAAGGACGATCGGATCGCCGGCGCCTTCCGGGATTCCGTCACCGCCACGCTGGGTTGGGTCGAGAAGAACCTCATCGAAGCCCGCGTTTGGGATCCGTCTGCCAAACAGCAGGTTGCCGAGAAGACCGGCAATATGGTCGCCGCCACGTTCCTCCACGACGTAAACCGCAACAACGAACCGCAGCTGCATGTCCATGCGGTGATCGCCAATGCGACCAAGGCTTCGGGCGGGAAATGGCACGCGGTCCACAATGACCAGCTCTACCGCAACCAGCACCTCATCGGTGCGGTCCACAATGCCGAGTTGCGCGCTCGGATCGAGGAACTGGGCTACGAGACCACCCCGGCGCGCAACCCGATCGACGGGGCCTTCGAGATCAAGGGCGTTTCCCGCGAGGCAATCGAAGCCTTTTCGACCCGCCGCGAGGAAATCCTCGAAGCCTTGGCTCGCGAGGAGCGCAGCAGTCCCCGCGAACGCGAACTGGCGGCGCTGGCCACCCGGCAGGCCAAGAACCCTGAGTTCAGCCCCGAGCAGCGAGGCGCGGAATGGCAGGCGACGGCGGAGAGGGTCGGTTTCGATGGCCGGCGACTGCTTGATGCTGCAGCCGAGCGGTCAGCCCAGCGTGAGACGGTCTGGTCGCGGATGATCGAAGGCGCGCGCGGAATTGGCGCGCGAGGCCTGGCGATTGCCGGTGCGATGGGTCTGACGCCCAAGGATGGCGATCCGCTGGTGCCCGAACGACTTGGGCGGCTCGATCCAAAGGCATTCGCAGCCGCACAAGCCGTCGCGTCCGCTGCGCGTGATCTTGGCGAGCGCGAGGCGGCGTTCGAGCGCAACGACTTGATCCGCACGGCACTTGAGCGCGGCGGCCCCGTTATCGTCGCGGACATTGAGGCGCGGATCGCGGTACTCGAAGACAAAGGTCTGCTAATTGGCGGCGAGCGGCTGATGACCACGCAGTCGGGCTTGCAGCTGGAGCATCGGGCGATCGCTTTGGCCCAAGCCGGACGCGATGCTGTGCAGCCGCTGGCCGAGGGCAATGACCTTGGCGCCAATCTCCAGCAGTCAGCCCGCGACCTTGGCCTGAGGCGGCTCAATCCGGGCCAGGTGCAGGCAGGGATCGATGTCCTGCAATCCCGCGACCGGGTGCAATTGATCCGGGGCGGAGCAGGCGTCGGCAAATCGGCCGCGCTGATGCCGGTGGCGGCCCTGATGAAGCAGGATGACCGGAACGTGTTTGCCTTGGCCCACGCCGGGCGCACTGCCCGGGATTTCGGTGCCAAGCTTGATGTGCCCGCATCCACGGTCGACAGCTTCCTCGGCCGCTTCAAGCGCGTGCTCGATGGCACGGCCAGTCCGGACAAGGTGGCGGAAGCCAGGGCCGCGCTCTCGGGTTCGGTGATCATGGTCGACGAAGCCTCGCAGATCGGCAACGAGCGGCTAGCCAAGCTGATCGAACTGGCGAACGGCATGGACGTCGCGCGGCTGATCCTCGCCGGTGACACCCGGCAGCTTCCGGCTATCGAGGCGGGCAAGCCATTCGAGCTGCTACAGAAGGAAGGCCTCGCCACCGCGACGATCACCGAGAACCTGCGCGCGCAATCGCCCCAGATGAAATCGCTGAACGAGGCGCTGGACGATCGGAACCTTGGCCGCGCCTTCGATCTCCTCAGGCCCAACACCGTCGAGGTGCCCTTTGCCAAGGGACCGAAAACCGCCGCGAAGCTCTGGGCCAAGTTGCCCGAAGGCGAGCGCGATCGCACGCTGCTGCTGGCCTCGGGCCGCGCCATGCGCACTGCCTCCAATTCTGCGGTCCAGCGCGAGCGGATGACGCGCGGAGAGCTGGATGGCGAGGAGAAGCGGGTGAACGTCCTCGACCGCGTCACCATCACGCGCGAGGGAGCGCGGCAGATGCGAGGCTATCAAGATGGGCGGATCGTCGAGTTCCGCACCGACCTGCCGAGCCAAGGCTTCAGTCGCGGCGATCGCGGCATGGTGAGGCACGCCGAAGACGGCAAGGTCCGGCTCGAGATGCCAGACGGCTCGCTCCGCCAGTTCACGCCCGACAAGCTGCCGCGCAACCTCGCCCACGATGCCGTCTCGATCTACCAGCAAAAGAACATCGGCGTGTTCGAGGGCGACAAGATCCGCTGGACCGACAACGACCGCCAGCGCGGCCTGCTCAATGGTGACATCGCGAAAATCGAGTCCATCGGCCGCCAATCGATGACCGTGCTGACCCACGAAGGCGAACGGCACGAACTCCACCGCGGCGACCGGATGCTCGAACGCCTCGACCTCGCCTACGCCATCAACGTCCACATCGCCCAGGGCATGACCGCCGACAACGGCATCATCCTGATGAGCGAGAAGGAGAAGATGCTGAACTCGACCCAGTCGTTCCTCGTCGCCGTAACCCGCATCGCCGACAGCGCGACCCTGGTGGTCGACAACGTCAAGGCGCTGGAGCGCGACGTGACCCGCAACATCGGCGGCAAGACCTCGGCGATCGAGACGGCGAAAGAGCGCCAGCTCGAGATCAAGCAGCCCGAGCCGACCAAGGAAATCAGCCGAGATTACGACTTCGAGATGTGAGCCGCCGCCGGCGCTCGCACATGACCACATGTCCACATGTGAACATGACCACAAGTGAAGGAGCCCACATGACCACTATCGCGATTGTCAGCCAGAAAGGCGGGACCGGGAAGACTACCCTTGCCATCCACCTTGCCGCCGCAGCCGAGCGCAAGGGCGAGGTGGCACTGGTCATCGACGCCGATCCACAGGCCACGGCGAGCCAGTGGGCCGCCTGGCGCGACGAAGGACCGCCTGAAGTGATCGACAGCGCCCCGCCGCGCATCGCCGCCAAGATAGAGCAGGCCAAGGAAGCCGGCGCGACGTTCATCGTGATCGATACGCCGCCCCATGCGGACACGACCGCAAGCAAGGCAATGGAGGCGGCCGACCTGGTGCTGATCCCCTGCCGCCCGAGCGCGTTCGATCTGGCTGCCGTCCGGACGACGGCGAGGTTGGTGCAGTTGCTGGCGAAGCCCGCATGGGTGGTATTCACCGCAGGACCGCCGCAGGCTGAGAGGATTCATGCAGATGCGGCCGAACTGGTCAGCGGGTTCGGCGTACCTGTCTGTCCGCATCGGATCGCCGATAGGGCAGTGTTCCGCCACGCCAGCGCTGCAGGCAAGACCGTATTCGAGCTGGAGCCGGGCGGAAAGGCAGCCTGCGAGATCGAACATTTTCACATGTGGGCGTGTGGACATGTGAACATGGCGACACGTGAACCTATGGAGGGAGTAGCGCGATGAGCCGATTTGCCAAGCTGGCTGACAAGCCGAAGGAAACCAGCGAACCGCGAGCGATTGCGGGCGAGGTCGTCAATTCATCCGCCCCGCCTCCAAGCCGGGTCGGACGCAAGGCGATTTCAGGCTATTTCTCGCCAGAGATGTCGCTGGCATTGCACACCTGCGCGCGTCGGAATGGGGTAAGCCTGCAAGCGTTGATGGCCGAAGCGTTTGACGATGTGCTGCGCAAGTACGGCGAAAGTCCGATCGGCGGGTAGGTTGGACGTTCAAGGTGGGGATCGTTTTCGACTGAAATCGACCCAACTATTGTCTGCCGTCTGCGTCGGTCAACGTCCGGTCCTGCCAAAAGCAGTCGATTGCCCAGACCTAGGCAGACGGGTGGCAACGCGCCTCAGTCACGGTCGTCCAGTCGGCCAGAATCCGAGCCTAAAACCTGCCATTCAGCCATTTCTCCGAAGTGCAAGAACGACCAACGTTGGCGACTCAGACGAACGCAGTTCACTTCCTGAACATGTTCATGCGAATGTCGTCGTCGAAGAAGCCGCCTCTTTTCCAAGAGGAAATAAAGCCGCGAGACTTCAACCACGCCACAAACTCGAGATTCACCTCGCTAGATTCGATCCTCGGCGTCGCAAAGCCCGGCCGGATATCAGAGAGTGGCTCCGGCAGGGACCGCAGTATGTCCTTCACCTGCTGATCATCCATCATGTCATGAAGCATGTTGAACAGCGAAATCTGCGTTGCGAGAGGCTTGGCGTTCAAGATGATCGCACGCGCGGAACCGACGCCTATCTCGTCCATCTTGATGCCGGTTCGAGCGAGTATCCTGCCGACGGTGGCCGCGCGCTCCGGCAACTCGGCCAGCAGGTTCAGGTCCATCGTGCGTATGATCCTCAGCCGGGTTTCATCGCTGATGTTCGCCTCCAGCAGCTTTTGCCGGAAATCGTCGTCCACGTTGCACTGTTCCTTGGCTTCGAAGAACTCGGCAATGTTTTTCGCAACAAAGGCAACGCCTAACGGTAGATCCTCGCTGAGATGCGCCAAGTTGCTGGCGGAGAAATAGATCGCGTTCAGGTCCACGAGTATCTTGGTCTTCTCCGCGCTGAGGTTCTGGGGGAAGGCCTTGAAACGTCTCGGAAGCGCTGCAACATAAGCAGCATATACTTCATCGCTCAATGCGTCGTTCTCGATGATGAACTTGCGCAATGGTGCCGCCTGATCGCTTCCCGATACCTCGTGGCCGGTGAGCGCTCGCAAGGTCTCGGCGCTGTTGAGGAACTGGACGAGCGTCTCCGCATCGTAATTTTCGCTGCCAAGAAAAGTCAGGCAGTTTTCCCAAGTCGCCTCGATTTTCTCGATCTGAAATAGCGTGGCGTGGAGCGGGCCCGGAACTTGGTCCAGGGCTGGGAGCACTGCCGACTGCTTCTCGAGAAATTCCACCATGGATTCGAGTTCCACGTCACTCCGCCCAATAACCCGTTGAATAGTTGAAACGCTCTCTTGGCGATTGTCCGGCAAACGAAGCAGGACGTTGCTCATGTACTCATCGAAGCGACTATCGATCTTCGACAGAAGCGCGTCATTCCCAGATCCGAGCGCCACCGTGTAATTCTGTACACGCGCCTGATCGAGGTCGTCGATGACGAGGACCGCCCGCAGGATGAAGTCCAGATTGTCGATGGAGAGTTGATAAAGACCTTCGTCGAACAATACCCGTATGACAGCTGGGTGAGCCGCTACGGCGGCCAGATCGGTCGCTTCTACGTCGAGTGATCGCAGTCGATCCGCGGGGAAATCGACCTCTTGCGTCAAAATGTCGGCCAATCTGTTCGAGATGAATTCGGTCAGGGGCGGGTGCCTAGAGGCGAGGTCTTTCAGGCGCGAGTCCGGGAGGTGGCTGATGATGCGTGCCACATGCATAAGATTACTGGCGCTGGTCACCGCCGCTGCGGCGAACCCAGGCCATGTCGTGACCAACATGGAGATCAGATCGGTAACGGCTTTTCCTCGGGCATAGTAGCTCGACAAGAACTTCTCGCAGGCATCGAAATCGGACGCGATAAAGTCCAACAGACGTCGCGTCTGCGTTTCATACGCCGAGGGATCGGCAAGTAGGCAGTCTACGATCGTCACGTTGAGAACGTAGTCTCGGCTGAAATCCTCGGGGCGCATCGCGGCGATGACCTCCTTCGGATTGTCGATCTGAAAATCGGGATCCGGAGTCCTGAAGCTACGTATTTGAATCAGAAACTTATTATCGCTGGGGGAGAGGCGTCCTGAATGGAAAAGCGATGTGTACTGGTAGTAGGTATCATCGAGATGACCCTCCAGCACGAGGAACCGCGCCAGATCGGCACCCTCCCCAAATTTGTCGAACAGGGCGTCTGTTTCGTCCGCATTGGCCCGGATGACCTCGTTGAACTTGGCCATCCGCAATGTGTTCAATTTGGCCCGTAGTTCGCGTATTTGCTTGATTGACGATTCTCTGAATGCAGCAGACTTCTTTTCGACCTCCTCTTTGCGCTGCTGAAACGTTCTGTGGGGATCGACCTTTGCCTGCACATCGTTCAACTGAAGTTGCTGCTGATGGCCTTGATTGGTCGAAATTGACAGCTGGCGCGATTCCAAGATTTGTTCGAGCCGCTCATCGTTCGCGAGGTTTTGTATCGGAATCATGCTGCTGCGGTCGAGGCTGAAGCGACAGAACCCGTCGGGCATCATTTCCACGATTGCCATCGCATAGATTCGGCGCAATTCCGCGAGAGAGTTCGGCAGTTGCCTCTCCCCGTCGTCGATGAGATTCTCGAGCCGTGAGATCTCCTGCGTGTATCGGGATTCGCTCGCCGCGATGCTTTGATCGTGACTGCGAAGAACCTGCGCAAGATTACCTTTTCCGCGATGGAGGTTCTCAAAGTCGCTTGGGAACACGTTCTTGTAGATCAAGACCGCCAACAACTTGTTGACGTCCAGATTGTTTTCATTTTCAGTTTCGAGGTTGGCGACGTAGATGGCATATTCATTAAATATGTTCTGTATGAGCCTGAGGTCGTTCAGATATCGAGAAACCTCCCGTAAAAACTGATGATCGAGCCTATCGTCGAGGGAAAGGCGCTTGCCCTGCTCCAGTACCTTGTCGATCGAATTCGAGCTGTTGATGATGGGGATAACGGGAATGATGAATTCGAAGAATTTGGTTCGATCAGTGTTTGCAAACATGTCGTCGCGAAGCGCGTAAAGAAACCGAATGTGTCGCTTGCCGCGTAGATTCGCGTTCACGAGGCTGTTGATCTCGCGCAGCGTGACGAAGATGTCGGAATTGTTGAACCTGTCCAGGTCTTCGATCACGACAAGGTCATATTGCGTGGATTGAAAGAAATATATGATCTCGTCTAGGTGGCGGTTCAGTATGGATTCCTCGGTCGCCGCTTTAGGCGTGATCTCGATATCCTTCAGGGATATGCTCTTCAGCGATATACCGAAACTCGCGATATAGAGATGATGGATGACCTTCCAAATGAATCCGCCGCCGATCGCGAAGGCGAGCAGATTTAACCAGTTCGCTAAGGCCAATGGACGAAAATAGGTACCCGCCATGATCGCATCTCGCTGCTGGAACAGATGCCAGCAAGAGATGACGCCGAAGATTATGAATAGAGAAGCCAGCATCGACCAACGGCCAGGCGACTGTATCCGCTTGAACCTCGAAAGCGGAAGCCGTCTGGCATCAGCGCCGTAGAGCATCTGCTGAAGGATGCTGCGCTCGATCTCCTGCCGGCCTACCTTGCCGCTGGTTGACCCCGTTTCAGGTAGAGCCTCAGGCAGGAACGCTGCCAAGGAGATCTGCAGAACCGGTCGCTTATACCCCTTCAGGAAGGACTTGATGATGCTGCTCTTGCCTGATCCATAGGGTCCGGTGAGGGCGATGTTCATCACGCGGGGATTGTTGGTCGCCTTTGTCAAGGCAGTCGAATAGACACCCGACGGGTCGGCTTGGTCCGTTGGGGCAAGGTCGACGTATCGGGATCCAGCGCTTGCTTCCTCGGGTTTCCGAGTGAGTCGGTTTGCAGCCGTCGTAAGCCAGCCCGCCAGTTTCGTTCGATGGTCGAACAAATTTGAAGCCCTTAGATAAAGTGTAACCAAAATCCGCGTACCACGGCTTTATTAGTGACCAAAGACGGATCTAAAGTCTCGGCATTCCAAGCTGCTGGCGGAAAGGGAAGGAGTAGGACGAGCATAGCGCTGGCATCGGTCGCACTGCTCGCGTCTGCCGTCTTGTATCTCGCATAGTCGATTTCGATACCTATGGTATGCCGCCATGGCGGAGATGCAAACCTTGGTCGAGAAATCGCGCGACTGATGCGCGCGCCGCTCAAGAAGGTGAGCAAAGGCGAGGCCATAAACAGCGTCGGGCGCCTCATCGATTTGGCTACCGATCTCAGCGATACCCGACATGACACGCCGATAGATCTAATCGATTCCTTGGCCGGCAAAATGGCGCGCCAAAAGGACCATCGCCCATGTATCCTGCTGGCAATATGCCTTGAGCCCCTCTTCCAGAGCCCATTTCCGAACGGGATCGGTGGTCGGATCAACCGCCTCAATCCAAGCATCTTGCGCCATTCCGCCATGCTTCACTTCCAGCGCATCGTAGTCGAGCGCTGCGATGGTCGGCAGCACGGCTTTGATGGACCAGCTGCCTCGCTGATCGCGATGATACCAGCAGGTCCGCGCGACCGGTAAAAGATCCTCGGTCCTATTGGCCATTGTCGCTAAACGCTTGGCGAGATCAGGAAACTGGCTGGCAAGTTCACGCAGCACACCGCGTTCGAAACTGGCGAAATATGCGACGATCGTCGCGTCTTCCGGGATCATCGCCACCAACGCTTCAGCGCAGCGACGGCGGGGGTCGGCGCCGCTGGTATCCAGGAACTCATGGTGCGTGATCGTGCCATCTTGTTGTTCCAGGTGCAGAGAAAACTGGAACGGCACTTGCTGGTAGGGCCGCGTGCCCACCCAGCGTGGGATGGCGGGATTGATGGTTTCGAAATCGAGCCATGCGCGCGGCCAGCCCCATTGCGCAATGGTGGACCGGGCAGCGTCGATGTCATGGAATGGCTTGCCGGTGCGAGTAGCCTCCAACACCCGAGCATGGAGCGGTGATAGGGCCTCGGCCTCAAGATCGAGCAGATTGTCGATACCGCGTTCGCGCCATTTTGCGCCTCCGCCCCGAGGCAGAACGTCGACTGGCCATTCCGGCCCCGGAGGCTGGTTTCGGTTACACCAAGCCCTGAACTCACAAGCGAAAGGTGAGTCGCACTGGCGGCCTGGGACGATGTTCGGTTCATCTCCAGCCAGAACGGCGCGGGCCTCGGTCACCAGTTGTGCGCGGGCTTCCACTGCATCGGCAATTTGCGCAAGACAGTCGGTGTCTGCGAACAACCCGGCAAAGTCGCCTTCCCGTTCGAGTACGAAGCTGGTGTCGATATGCCGGATGGCGGCACCGGATACTTTGAGCCCAGCCTTGCCCAGAACCCAAACTTGGGTCGCAAGGTCGCCCAGATGGTAGTCTTTGACACTGGCGCTGCTCTTGACCTCGGCCATGTGCCAACCGCCGTGGCCGTCCCGGGAGAGAACGTCCGCACGAATGAGGACACCGTCGTGCTCGAAAGTAGCTTCGAAAATTGGCCCAGGGTGCCCTTCCTCGATCAGACGTCGGGTTGTCTCGACCGCTACGCCGAGCCCATCGTCGGCATCGACCATGACACCGTCGGGGAAAAGGCCGCACGCGATGTCGCCCACCGTGTGCCCCACTGCCATGCGGGCTTGTTGCTCTTCATCGACTTCACCGCGCTCCGGCGCATGCGTTTGTTGCCAGAGGCGGCGGGGACACTGCTCGAACGTGGTCAGCTTCGATTTTGAGAGGCCAAAGCGTCGCATTTGAGGGGATTGCGTCGAACTCACGCCGCCTTCTCCGTGCAGATCAGGCGGGGCTCGAGGCGGTGTTCGGCCTTGGGCAGACAAAACCCGACTGGTCCTTTCAGACCATCACCGCGCGCTTCGGCTTCTTCGCGGAGCCAATGAACAAGTTGACGTGGATCGCTTTCGCCGAGCAAATCGGCACGAGCCGAAACTACGGCAAAATCACCCGGCGTCTGATTGAGTGGCAAAGGTTCGCTGGCGGGCCACACCAGGCCGAAACGAGCAATGAACAGCGCTTCGGCCTGCCGCGGTGTCATCGCGCGGAACGATACTCGCATCGTGAAGCGACGCTGGGTTGCTGGATCGAGCCGGTCGAGAAGGTTTGTCGTCGCAACGAACGGCGTTTCCAGGCTTTCCATTTGGCAGAGCATTTCGTTGACGAGTGTCACCTCCCAGCTGCGTTGAGCTTCCTCACGGCGATACAGGAAGCCGTCAGCCTCGTCGATCAGGAGCATGGCACCGCGCCGCGCGGCCGATGCAAAGGCCGCCGCAATTTTCGCCTCGGTTTCCCCGACATAGGGACCAAGCAAGTCCGATCCACGCCGAACCTCCACTTCGATACCCAGGCGCTGGGCAAGATGGCGAGCGAAAGCGCTCTTGCCGGTGCCCGAGGGGCCGGCGAGCAATAAGCTCCAGCTACGCGATGTGGCGGCGGTCAAACGATCGGTCAGTGTCGATAGGTCGACATCGGCTGCCGAAAGGGTAGCGTCGTAGCTGGCGGCGGGGCTCGCCTCAGGTCGATGGCGCTGGCCCATCGCTTGTAACACGCTTTCCACGGCGCGCTCCGCGTCTGCGATGCCGCCGCCTGAGAGACTGGCAGCTCGCACTCCCGCGGCGATGATCGCGGCATTGGCAGGAAATGCTGCCAATCGCTCGGCACCACCAGCCACCAGCGTCAGGCCGTCGGCTTGTGCGGTACGCGCAGCGATCCGTCGGCGCACAGTTTGCGGCGGCTGATCGAAACTGATGGCGAGCATCATGCGTCGTACTGCGGCGCGATCAAGATTATTGGGATCGTTGACGATCCAGATCGTGGGCACCTTCGGGTCTTCGATCAGACGGTTTACGAACTGCTTGGATGCGTGGCGATCGCGAGCCAGTGACAGCACATCATCGGCTTCGTCGACGACCACGATGCGGTCGGTCCGCGTACTGCAAAGGCGGCGAAGCATGGCGAGGTGGCCAAGGCGCTCATCGCGCTTAGGTTCTTCTCCATCCTCATCACCGACCAGTCCGGCAAAGCTCGCTCCTCGGCCGACCTGACGTGCAATGGCACGAGCGAACTCGCTCTTGCCCGTACCCGGCTCACCATAGAGCAAAATGCTGACGGGCCGGCCTGCGCGCAAAATGTGTTCGGCGAGATCGCGCAGAGCACCGAGATGCGCAAAATCGTCCCAGGTGAGCTTGGTATTCTCGCTTTCTGGCACGATGAAGCGCTCGATGTCCTCACGCGTGTCACCGTGCAGGTCGAGAACACCTCGCAGAAGCGAACCAGTTCGGTAATCGCCATCCTTGTCGTCGCCGACCAATCCCATGCCGACCAGTCGGCCATGACGCGAAAGCCGCTGCTCGACTTCTCCCGCACCAAGGCCAGAGATCAAGGCCACGGTGCGGATCGTCAGATAGCGCTCCGGCAGGGCTGCTACGTTGAGAAGTTGGCGGAGCATGCGTCCTCGATGCTGGAGTGCGAAGCTGGCGAGGATCGCAAGGTCAGTCGCATCGAGGTCAAGGGTCGTGCAAAGCTGGGCCAGGCGACGGTGGTGCTCGGTTTCAGGGATCGGCCGGGCGGCCAGACGCTTGGCAACAGAAGTGATTTCCCGTGCAGTCGGCCGCTTGGTGTCTTTGACCATCTGCGCGATCGGCACATCGAGGGAGGTGGCCGCAAACCCTAGAACCTCCTCGACGATTGTCGGCGTCCTTGCCGCTTTGAGGGTCAGAAGGATGCGCGCCGCGACATGGGCTATGAGGGCCTCGTCGCCGTCGCCTTCAAGGCTCGCGGGCTTTGCAGAAACAGTGCGGAGTTGGCGGATCGCCGATTCGATGAGAAGCTTTGTCATGCCGCGAATCCAACACATCGGCACGACAAAATCAGTCACCCCCTGAAATGCACGGATTGTTGAAGCCCGTTTTCAGGGGAGCGACGGGAAGTCATGGCGACGCCATGGATGCACCATTTCCGCCAGGACAGGTGGTGAAATGACCTCGACTGCATCCCCCCAAGCGTAGAGATGCCAACACATCTCGACATGCCCTGAAGCCGCAAAGCGAACGACGAGCGAGCCATCGTCGAGTGTCTCGCTGCTTTGCTCCGGGTGGAACTGATAGCCGGCCGCGCGCTCGGCCGCGTGAGGTGCGAACTTCCAGACAACCTCGCCATGCTCCTTCGCATCGTAGTAGGAGCCAAATGCGCGATTGGCGTAATCCTTGAGATTGAAGTCCTCTGGCCAGGCGAAGCTCTCGGACAGAACTTCGGCGGCGACCATACTTTCGACCCGGAAATGCCGGATGTTTCCGTCCCGTTTGGCGGTGTCGATCGCGACGAGATAGCGCCGAGATCCCAACAAAAGCCCTAGCGGCTCAACGGTTCGCCAGCTGGCCTCGTCGTCCGCCCTACTGCGATAGCAGATGCGCAACCGACAAGGTCCTTTGAGGGCATGTCCTATCGCGGCATCGACGTCGGGATTTTGTGTTGCGCGTGGTCCAGGACGAGCGGCGAAGCCCATAGCTTCGAGCACGGCTTCTTCATCGGTTTCCAACCGCGAGACATGTTCTCCAGGAATTAGCGCACGGACTTTACCGGCCAAGGTCCGCAGCTGGCCGGCTTCCGGGCCAAGTCCTGCTCGTTCAAGCTCAAGTTCCGCCGCCGACAGAGCTGCAAGTTCGTCCGCAGTTGGCGAGAGCAGATGAGCAACAGCCCGCGCCGGCAGTCGCCAATGTGCCCGACCGTCGTCGGCCACGAGCCGTTCGGTAGCCGGGAATGCTTCCTCGAGTGCCACAACCATGCGTTGGGCAGTGCGCCGCACGCAGCTGAATTCGGTTTCGATTTCGGCGAGGCTGATTCCACGCCGTGTCGTTGCCAGCATTGCGAGCCGCAACAGGTCCACTGCCTTGCCAAATGACATTTAAGCCCCCTGCGACAGTTTTTGTCGCCCCTAAGTCCTACAAGCGAATCATCGTCAATCAAGGAGATGTTTCGATGATTACCCAGCACGCTCAGGCCCGCATGCAGAGCCGTTCGATTCCGATCGAGGCCATCGACGCCTTGCTCACCTATGGTGAGACTCGGCGGCACCGGGGGGCAGATGTCTACTTCCTCGACCGCCGGGCACGTTCGCGCATGCAGCGGTCGCTTGCGCGCAACACGTTCAAGCAGCTCGAAAAATGCCTCGACGCCTATGTTGTGGTCGGCGATGGTGGCGACATCATCACGGCTGCGCACCGCCATCACCGCCTGAGGTTCTGAGCCAGACTACTCGACACCAAGAAAGGGAATAAACATGGGGTTCATCTGCTCGACATGCGGGCATCGTTCGACTTCCGCCTCCAGCGGGTCTTGTTCGCGGTCGCCTTCTCGTTCGCACTGTCCCCCGTCAGCACCAATG
>JAFEEX010000045.1 GCA_018240895.1 Pseudomonadota bacterium
GTGCCGTCGGAAAAGACCGCGCAGTTGAGCGCGGCGAAGAAGTTGTCATGCTGCGGTACGACCTTGCCCAGCCATTTCTTCACCAGGTCCGGATATTCGCGGATCGCCTCGCTGATTGACAGGAAGATCACCCCTGCCTTCTTCAGCTCATCACGAAAGGTGGTGGCGACCGATACCGAATCGAACACCGCATCAACCGCAACCTTGCGCGCACCCTCTACCCCGGCGAGCACCTTCTGCTCTTCCAGCGGGATGCCCAGCTTCTTGTAAACCTCAAGAATTTCGGGATCGACCTCGTCCAGGCTGGCCAGTTTGGGCTTGGCCTTGGGTGCGGCGTAATAATAGGCGTCCTGATAATCGATCGGCGGGATGTTGAGCTTGGCCCAGTCGGGCATCGGCATGGTCAGCCAATGCCGCCAGGCCTTCAGCCGCCATTCCAGCATCCATTCCGGCTCGTTCTTCTTGGCCGAAATGAAACGGACCGTCGCCTCGTTCAGCCCCTTGGGGGCGAATTCCTGCTCGATATCGGCGGACCAGCCGTGTTCGTAATCTGCAACCTTTGCCGCGGCATCGCGCGCGGCCTGGTCTTTCACCGCTTCGTTCATCGCGCCACCTCTGCCAGACGGGTCAGCGGCACCTGGGCCAGCGCGCCGCGCACCGCAGAGCTGACCAGCGGCCAGTGCGGACGCACCGCGCAGCCGCTTTCCAGCGAACAATCGTGCCTGACGGCGTCTTCGCAAGGAGCCATAGCGATCGGCCCTTCAACCGCCTCGACAATGTCGGCCAGGGTAATCGCCGCAGCGGGCCGGGCGAGCTTCAGCCCGCCGCCGATCCCCCGGGCAGAACGCAGCAGACCGGCAGCGGTAAGGCGGCTGACCAGTTTCTGCACAGTGGGAACCGGCAGCCCGGTATCCTGCGCCAGCTGCGCCGCCGCAACGCGCGCGCCCCCGCAATGGCGCGCGGCGGCGCTCATCGTCAGGACGGCATAGTCGGCCATGTTGGACAGACGCATCGGTTGACCCCGGTTAAATCGGAAAGAATCGATCCGATTTGCACCTAGGCGTGGGTCCGGCGGAATTCAACCGCCAATACCGCACAAAAGAGCGGCTCCACCGGATGCCGGTGGAGCCGCCATGAAGTGAAAGAACTCGTTGCAAAACCGCTCCGAGCCCTTCGGGTCGCAAGGTTTGACTAACCGATTCGCCGGGCCGCAAATTGTACGGAATCGACAAAGACGGCGCTGGATTCCGCCCCGATTGCGATGAAATCGGTTTCAAAATGGGAACTGGCACGAAATATCGACAGATTGTGACACAACTGCCAAGGGCGGCGCTGACATGATCTATCCCCTGCTTCGTCCGCTGCTTGCCCCGCTCGATACCGAAACGGCACATCGCCTGGCCGTTGCCGGGCTAAAGGCCTGGCCCCTTGGCGGCAGCAATCGCACCGATGGGCCGCTGGCCACGACCGTCGCCGGGCTGGCCTTTCCCAATCCGCTGGGCATGGCCGCCGGGTTTGACAAGGATGCCGAAGTGCCCGACGCCCTGCTGGGGGTCGGCTTCGGCTTTGCCGAGGTTGGATCGATCACCCCGCTGCCCCAGGCCGGCAATCCAAAGCCCCGGCTGTTCCGGCTGGAAGAAGACCGCGGGGTGATCAACCGCATGGGTTTCAACAACGGCGGGGCCGAAGCGGCAGTGGCCCGGCTGGCGCGCCGCGCCGGGCGACCGGGGATTGTGGGCATCAACATTGGCGCCAACAAGGATTCGTCCGACCGGATTGCCGATTATGCCACGCTGGCCCGGCTGATGGCGCCGCTTGCCAGCTATCTGGCGGTCAACATATCCAGCCCCAACACCCCCGGCCTGCGCGCACTGCAGGACGAGGCCGCCCTGACCGGCCTGCTTGACGCGGTGATCGCGGCGCGTGGCACGGCTGGCCCGCCCGTATTCCTGAAAGTGGCCCCCGATCTTGAGCCGGCGGACATCGATGCGATCACCCGGATCGCGATTGAGCGCAAGCTGGGCGCGCTGATCGTTTCCAACACCACCGTATCGCGCCCGGCGCTGCACTCGGTTCATGCCGGCGAGACAGGGGGACTGTCCGGCGCACCCTTGCGCGATCTGGCCCAGCAGCGGCTGCGCGATTTCCGCATGGCCAGCGGCGGGGCGATTCCGCTGATCGGGGTGGGCGGCATCGCCACGGCTGAAGATGCCTGGGCGCGGATCCGGGCGGGGGCCAGCCTGGTCCAGCTCTATTCGGCGATGGTTTTTGCCGGTCCTGGCATTGCGCGCACGATCACACGCGGGCTGGAACGGTTGATGAAGCGTGATGGCTTTACAACCATTGCCGCAGCGGTTGGAACCGAATAGCCTTGGCCGCATGATCGCATCCGCTCCGCTGCTTCGCGCCTCGCTTCCGCTTCTTGCCGGCCTGATCCTTGCCCAACCCGCTCTGGCGCGCAGCCCGGTGCCCCCGCCCGACTATCCGCGCGGCCCCGTCTATCCACGCGGCATGGTCAGCGCGGCTGATCCGCGCGCGGCGGAGGCCGGGGCGGAAATTCTCCGCGCCGGGGGCAATGCAACCGACGCCGCAATCGCCACCATGCTGGCGTTGACCGTGGTCGAACCGCAAAGTTCGGGCATCGGCGGCGGCGGTTTCTTTGTCGAAGCGGGGCGTGACGGGGCTGTCGATACCATTGACGGACGCGAGACCGCACCTTCTGCCGCAAGCGAGCAGTGGTTCATGCGCGATGGCAAGGTAATGAGCTTTATCGATGCCGTGCCCGGCGGAACCAGCGTGGGCGTACCCGGCAACATCGCGCTGGCGGCGCGGGCGCACAAGGCCCACGGCCGCCTGCCCTGGGCGCGGCTGTTCTCCCCCGCAATCCGGCTGGCGCAGCGCGGCTTCGTGGTGACGCCGCGGCTGTTCGATATGCTGAAGGGCAGCGCCGGAACCGGTGCCTTTTCCGCCGGGGGCCGCAAGCTGTTCTATGGCGCTGATGGGGAGCCGCTGACGGTCGGCACGCGGATCGTCAATCCCGCGCTGGCGCAGACCCTATCCGCGATTGCCGCGCAGGGGCCGAAGTGGTTCTATTCCGGCAGCAATCGCCGGGGCATCGTTTCCGCCGTCACCACCGCATCGCGCAATCCGGCACCCATGACCGAAGGCGATGTTGGCAGCTATATCGCCAAGGACCGCGAACCGGTCTGCGGCAATTACCGCCAGTACCGGATCTGCGGCATGGGGCCGCCCAGTTCCGGCGCGACCACGGTTTTCGCCACGCTGAAACAGCTTGAACGCTTTGACCTGACAGCGCTGGGCAAGGATTCTCCGGTCGCCTGGCATCTGATCGCCGAATCGATGCGGCTCGCCTATGCAGACCGGGCGCGTTATGCGGCCGATGCCGATTTCGTGAAGGTGCCGGTGGCGGGGATGACCGCGCCCGATTACCTTGCGGCGCGGTCCGCGCTGATTTCCCCGGACAAGACGATGGCCAGCGTCAGCGCAGGAGTGCCGCGTGGGGCAGAGGCCTTGGCCCTGGCGGATCCGGCCCCCGCGCCGGAACACGGCACCTCCCACTTCGTCGCGATCGACCGGCGCGGCAATGCGGTCAGCTATACTTCCACCATCGAAAGCCCGTTCGGATCGGGGCTGATGACGGGGGGATATTTCCTCAACAACGAATTGACCGATTTTGACATGGACCCGGTGCTGGACGGGCGCCCGGTCAACAACCGCGTCCAGGGTGGCAAACGCCCGCGATCATCGATGAGCCCCTCGCTGGTGTTCGGCCCCGATGGCAAGCTGCGCCTGGCAGTGGGTGCGGCGGGCGGGGCAACCATCCCGGCGCAGGTGATCCGCGCGGTTATCGGCGTGATCGACTGGAAGCTTTCCGCGCAGGATGCCCTGGCCCTGCCGGTGCTGTTCGCGCCGGGAACCAGTGCGGTCTATGTTGAAAAGGGCAGCAGTCTTGAAGCGATGATCCCGGCGCTGCGTGCGCTGGGCCACCCTGAGGTTACGCCGCGCGGTCTGCCGCTGAAAGCCAACGCGATTGAAGTGGTGGACGGGAAACTTGCCGGCGCGGCCGACCCGCGCAGCGAAGGGCGGGCAATCAGCGAATAGGCCGCTTGCTCCGCTGGCGCGCCGCGCCTAGCACGGAGGCCTTGGGATTGGGGGCCTGCCCCCCGGGTTGAGGATTGTGCAGCGAAAAGGGGCGGTGCACGTGGTTGATATTTCTGATCTGCCGGCCATGCCGAATCTGGTGGCCATGTTACTGCGCCGGGCCGACGCGCGGGGCAACGCGCCGTTCCTGTTCGCCAAGCGTGAAGGCAAGTGGCAATCGTTGAGCTGGACCGAGGTGGTCCGCCGGGTGTGCATTCTGGCGGAATCACTGAGAACGCTTGGCCTGCAGCCGGGCGACCGGGTGATGCTGGTTTCGGAAAACCGGCCCGAATGGCTGATCGCCGATTTCGCGATCATGGCCGCCGGCTGTGTCACCGTGCCGGCCTATGTCACCAATACAGAGCGCGATCACCTTCACATCCTTGACAATTCCGGGGCCAAGGCGGTGATCGTTTCCAGTGAAAAGCTGGCAAAGCCGTTGCTGCCGGCGGTGCTGCGATCGGGCAGCGCGGAACACGTCATCGGAATGGAGCCGCTGCGGATCGCGCAGGCGGGGGGCTTTGACTATCATGTCTGGGACCAGCTGATAGAGGGGGATGGCACTGCCGCCCGCGCCGCGGTTGATGCCCGCATTGCCCACATTAGCCGGGGCGATCTGGCCTGCATCATCTATACCAGCGGCACCGGCGGTTCTCCGCGCGGGGTGATGCAGCACCACGGCGCAATCCTGTGCAACGTCGATGGCGCGGCGCGAGTGCTGAACGAGGATTTCGGCCTCGATGACGAGGTGTTCCTGTCATTCCTGCCGCTAAGCCACGCCTATGAACACAGCGGCGGCCAGATGCTGCCGATCGGGGTGGGCGCGCAGATCTACTATTCCGAAGGTCTGGAAAAGCTGGCCAGCAATATCGAGGAAGTACGCCCGACGATCATGGTGGTGGTTCCCCGCCTGTTTGAGGTGCTGCGCACCCGGATAATGAAGCAGATCGAAAAGCAGGGGAAGCTGGCCAATTTCATGATGGACCGGGCCATCGGCATCGGCACGCGCAAGGCCCAGGGGCGTCGGCGCTGGCGCGATGCACCGATGAACCTGCTGCTTGACCGGGCGCTGCGCCCCAAAATCCGCGCGCGCTTTGGCGGGCGGCTGAAGGCGATGGTTTCGGGCGGCGCGCCGCTCAACCCCGACATCGGCGTGTTCTTCGATTCGATGGGACTGACCATGCTGCAGGGTTATGGCCAGACCGAGGCCGGGCCGGTGATTAGCTGCAACCGCCCCCGCGCGGGACTCAAGATGGACACCGTCGGCCCGCCGCTGAACGGGGTGGAGGTACGGATTGCCGATGACGGCGAAATTCTGGTGCGCGGCGAACTGGTGATGCACGGATATTGGCGCAATACGGCTGAAACCGCCAAGGCGTTGATCCCCGATCCGGCGGAGCCGGACAAGGGGCCGTGGCTTCACACCGGAGACATTGGCCATATCGATGCCCAGGGCCGGATTGTGATCACCGATCGCAAGAAGGACATGATCGTCAACGACAAGGGTGACAATGTTTCCCCGCAAAAGATTGAAGGGATGCTGACGCTCCAGCCGGAAATCGCGCAGGCCATGGTGATTGGTGACAAGCGGCCCTATCTGGTCGGGCTGATCGTGCCGGATGCGGAATGGGCGCTGGAATGGGCCCGCACCAATGGCGAGAAGTTTGACCTTCACGAATTGCAGGAACTGCCGGCCTTCCGCACCGCGATGCGCGCCGCGATTGACCGCGTGAACAACGAGATTTCGGTGATCGAAAAAGTCCGCCAGTTCACTTTCGCAGACGAACCGTTTTCAATCGAGAACGAGGAAATGACCCCCAGCCTCAAGATCCGCCGCCACAAGCTGAAGGAACGCTATGGGGACCGGATGGACGCGCTGTACAAGGCATAGCGTCCCGCCGGGCGGAAACGGGGTCAATCGGTCCGGCGGAACCAGCGAAGAATGCGTTGCCACAGGCCGGGACTGAGCGTTTCATCCTCGGCGGGCGCTTCGATACCGGCGGCGGGCGGCCCTGGATTCGCTGGCACTGAATCTGCCGCAATCGTGACGGGGGCAGGCGCTTCGTTCGGGTGCGGCTGCGGATGCCAACCCTGCGGTTCTGGTGCCGGATCGGCGGACGGCAGTTCGGCAGGCATCGCGGGGGCCGGATCACGCGGGCCAAGCATATCGCGAAAATCCCAGGCCTGGCCGGGCTGCTTCCCGGCCATCAGCGGGCCATCCGGCTGCGGCGCGGCGGCTTCATCTTGATGAGACACTCCGCGCATGCTGGCGATCCGCTGATCCTGTTCGTCCGCGTTTTCGTCCAGCACCAGCACGGCGCGTTTTTTGGCCCGGGGGATGCCGGTTGCCAGCAGGCTGGAATAGCGCGGTCCGGGGGCCTGATGACCGGCCGCTTCGGATTCTTCGGCAGCCTCTGCGGCCTGCCGCACATCTTCCGGGATGCCAACCACCGGCGCGTCGAAATAGGGATAGACCCCGTTGCTGCCCGCCATCACGCAAAGCTGGCGCGGCAAGCCATCATGCGCGATGCGGAGCGACACCGCCTGATAGAGCAGCGCCGAAAGCAGGCACGAACCCAGCGTCCCGGCGCGAATCTCTTCCTCATCGGGCTCGTCGCTCGCCAGCAGCCGGGCTTCGAGTGCGGCCAGGGCACCGTGCAGGTCATCAATGCCTTCCAGCGTCAATGCAGTGTCGCTTGCCTGGCAATCGCCGGACCAGGTGCAACCGTGCAGCGAATAGCCATCAAGCAGGTCATCGCGCCCGCTTTGCGAAAAGGGGAAGGCATCGTCAGTGTAGTACCCGGTTTCGATCAGCGGGCTGAGCCGCCCCTGATCGTCAGGTCTGGGCACGTCCTCCCCCGGCCAGCCAAAGGCGATCGACAGCGCGGTAATCGGGCGGCCCGGCCGGTCATGAAGGGCGATCCGGCCCTCCAGCACTTGCCAGCCCTTCAGCGAAAGATCAGCGGCGCCAACGGTCAGGAACCGTTCGGGCAGGGTGCGGCCCTGCCCGGCATAGGGTTCAAGCAAAATGCGCAGCCGCTCAACCGCTTCGCCCGCCTTGTCCTGCCGCAACCGGCTTTCGATCGAGCGCCGGAACTCTTCTTCGGTCAATCCGTCCACTGCTAAACTGGTCACTCGCGTTTCCCCGCCGGCTTATGCGGGGACCGTGCCGGGCAATGGTTGAAATGCGGTTTACGCGGCGCGGTGCCGGACGGGATTCAGGCGGCTTCCTTTTCCACCCATTCGGGATAGAAGCTGGGCTCGCGCGCTGACCAGCCCGGCGCCGTGGCGGCGGCTTCGCTGATCGACTGCAGCAGATGCCGGCGCTTTTCGGGGCGAATCTGCGGCAGCGCCGCCGCCGCGCAGAACGCGCTGGGCAGAAAAGGGCGGGCCTCTGCACCCAGCAGCCGCTCATAAAGAAAGCGGAAGGCCGAAAAACACGCGATCCGGTCCTGCGCCAGATCGAAGGCGGCAATGCGCACCAGCTTGCCGATATAGACTTCCAGCGCCTCAAACCCGGTATCGACCGGAACCTGTCCGCGCAGCGCCTTCAGTTCCTGATAGACCAGATACTGGCCGCGAATCGACCGGCTTTCCTCATCATCGCGCGCCCACAGCTTGAACGCATCCTGCCGCCCCAGCCCGACATCAAGGCTGCGCTTGATATAGCGCTGCTCGCATGGCGTGAAGCTGGCGAATTCCCGCAATTCGGCGATGGTCAGCGAAGCAGTTCCGGTATTGGCCATTGATCTTGCCCCCAGTTGTCAGAGGCACAATTGCGCGGGGATAGTTATAAAGCCGTTAACCAACCACCTGACGCGCAACCTGACTGCGCCATCAGGGCATTTGCGAAGGGTTTGTTTGACACGGAAGGCGTTCGAAAGGCAGCAAGCCGCCATGATCAGTCACGATCCCAGGACACTGGCGTTCTACGCCAGCGAAGCGCCCGATTATCACGCCCGGTCCAAGGGCGGGGTCAACCATGACCTGTCCGGTTTTCTGGACTGGCTTTCACCCGGCCGCGCAATCCTTGAGCTGGGCTGTCAACGTAATCGCGCGCAAGGCCGCTTAGATCAGCCCCGCCAGCGGGCTTGACGGATCGGCATATTTGCGGGTTGCCATCCGGCCTGAAAGATAGGCGTCGCGTCCGGCTTCTACCGCCAGCTTCATTGCCCGGGCCATGCGCAGGGGATCCTTCGCCTCGGCAATGGCGGTGTTCATCAGCACCCCGTCACAGCCCAGTTCCATCGCCACGGCGGCGTCGCTGGCGGTGCCGACCCCGGCATCGACCAGCACCGGCACAGAAGCGCCCTCCACGATCAGGCGGATCGTCACCCGGTTCTGGATGCCAAGGCCCGATCCGATCGGCGCGCCCAGCGGCATCACCGCCACCGCCCCGGCGCTTTCCAGCTGCTTGGCCGCGATCGGATCATCCACGCAATAGACCATCGGCAGAAAGCCTTCGCCCGCCAGCACTTCGCAGGCCTTCAGCGTTTCGCGCATATCGGGGTAAAGCGTGCGCGCCTCGCCCAGCACTTCCAGCTTGACCAGATCCCATCCGCCCGCTTCCCGCGCGAGGCGCAGGGTGCGGATCGCTTCTTCAGCGGTGAAGCAGCCGGCCGTGTTGGGCAGATAGGTGATCTTCTTCGGGTCGATGAAATCCGTCAGCATCGGTGCCCCGCGATCACTGACGTTGACCCGCCGCACCGCGACGGTAACGATTTCCGCGCCAGAAGCGGCGACCGCAGTGGCGTTCTGGGCAAAATCCTTATACTTGCCGGTGCCAACGATCAGGCGGGAGCGAAAGGTGCGACCGGCAACGGTCCAGCTATCCTGGCCGGTATCAGGGCCATCCTGCCCGCCGCCCACGAAATGGACGATTTCCAGCACATCGCCCTGCGCCACGGCCACCGCTTCCAGCGTCGATCGCGGGACGATTGCGCCGTTGCGTTCCACCGCGACCTTGGCGGGATCAAGATCAAGGCTGCGGACCAGATCGGCCAGCGAACCGGGCGCGGCGCGGCGCGTTTCACCATTGACGGTAAGGGAAAGGGATTGAGTCATCGCATCCACGCAGATAGCGCGGGCGCGGCATTTGGCAACGGCGCACCCGCGCGTTGAGCTATTTCAAGCCGCGCAGGTGTTGTAACGCAGGTTCCTGAAATGCGCGAAAGCAAGCAGCGCAACGCCGCAAATGGTCAGAACCGCTTCGGCCCGGCCATGCCCGGTAAACAGCGCAACCGTCATCAGGGCGATGCCGGCGGCGCCGGCATGAAGCGGAAGCGGATCGCGGTGGCGGATCACCCCCATCACCAGGGTAGCCGCGCCAACCGCCGCGGCCAGGGCCAGCCCGACCTGGTGAATCGCGGGGTTGAGCAGATATTCACCGCCCAGCCCCAGCCCGGCAACCAGCACCAGACTGGCCAGGCAATGCACCGCGCACAGTCCTGACAAGAGCACCCCGATCCGGTCAAGCCGGTCGCGAATCGAAAACATGGCTGCGCGCATTGCGCGTTCCATGTATGTGACGGTGTAACATCATTCAAGCGCCATCGGTGCGGGTTGCCGCATGGGCCTTGCGCTTTGTCGCCCATGGACGCACAGGGCGGCGCATGAACGATGCCCAGCCGCCCCGCGATCTGCCCCGCGTTTCCACCCGTCCGCTGGCGCTGGCGCGGTGGCTGTTTGTGGTGGCGGCGCTGGTGGTGCTGATGGTGACTGTCGGCGGGATTACCCGGCTGACCGAATCGGGCCTGTCGATTACCGAATGGAAACCGGTCAGCGGCGCGATCCCACCCCTGACCGAGGCGCAGTGGCAGGCCGAATTCGCCGCTTACAAGCAGATTCCGCAATATACCGAGGTGAACGGCCCGGCGGGCATGACCCTGGCCCAATACAAGGCGATCTTCTTTTGGGAATGGTTTCACCGACTGCTGGGCCGCACCATCGGCCTGGCTTTTGCCGTGCCGCTGGTGTGGTTCTGGATCAGGCGGGCTATTCCGGCGGGCTATCGCGCCCGGCTGGTCGGGCTGCTGTTGCTGGGCGGATTGCAGGGCGCAGTGGGGTGGTGGATGGTGCGCTCTGGCCTGACTCATGACGTCAAGGTCAGCCATTTCCGCCTGGCGATTCACTTGCTGTTGGCGCTGACCACGCTGGCCGCGCTGGTCTGGACCGCGCTGGACCTGCGCGGCGCGGCGCGCGAACTGGGCAAGGCGCGGATCACGCCCTTCGCGGCGCTGGTGGTGGCCATGCTGGGGCTGCAACTGGGTTATGGCGCGCTGCTGGCGGGGCTGCGCGCCGGGCCGGTGGCCGGGGCGGGCTGGTTCAACTGGCAGGCCTGGCCATTGATGCAGGGCAAGGTCTTTCCCGATGGGGTCGACTGGGCGCAGGGCAGGCTTCACGCCATGCTGAACGATCCGTTCCTGGTCCACTTCATTCACCGCTGGTGGGCCTGGGCGGTGGTGGCCATGCTGATCGTGATGGCGCGGCGGCTGCGCGCAGGCCACCGCCCGGTGTCAATCGCGATCCATTCCGCCTTCGGAACGCAGGTGCTGCTGGGAATATTCACGGTGTGGAGCGGTATCAGCCTGTGGCTGGCCGGGCTGCATCAACTGGTCGGCGCCTTGCTGCTGGCAGTGACGGTGTGGGGGGCGCATTGCCTGGGCCGGGCCGCCCGTCCCAATCGCTGATCGTGGCAGGGGCGCAACACCCCTTGACGAATGCGCCGATGCAGGCACCATTGTTCCCGATAATGCGTTGATAGCAAACAACGCTGATTGGCCGGGAACGAAAAGGATGACGGGGTGCAAGTGATCACCGGTGCCAGGCGTGCCGCACGGACGGGGTACCGTGCCGTGCTGCTTGCCGGAATCGCCGCATTGATTCCGGTATCGGCCGCCGGCGTACCGGCTGAAGCCGTGCAAAACATCCCCGATGCTGCGTTCAATCCGCCTGCGAACGATCTGGTCCTGACCCGCACGGTCTATCGCGATCTGGGAGACGGCGAGCAGATTCGGGTCGAGCGATCCTATGCCGTGCGGTTTCTGCCCGATGCCGGCGGCTATCGGCTGGACGGGCGGCTGATTGACGTGGCCGTAGATGCCCCCGCCGATCTGGCTCCATTCGCCCAGCTTGAACGCACCCGGCCAGACACCACACTGTTGCCGATCCGGCTGGATGCCAGCGGCGCAATTCTGGACAACGGCGTCGCAGCGCCCTCCGCCGCGCCTGGCCAGGCTGCGGCGCTGGCCCGCTCCGCAATTGCCGGCGCGCAGCTTTCCCCGGAAGCGCGGCAGGCGGCCATCCAGCAGATCGCGCGGATCACCACCGACCCGTCGGTCTATGGCCGCGTTCCAGCTGACCTGTTCCGCCCAAGTCCGGGCGAACGACATGAACGACGGGTGATTGCCCTGCCCGGCGGAATGCAGGGCACGGTAGAGATGAGGACCGTGGTTGAGGGCGTAGGGCCGGACGGCCTGCCGGGCCGTGTGGAACAGGTGATCACCACCGAGCTGGATGGTACGAAACGCGTTTCAAAAGAGGTCTGGTCGCTGATCGCGAAATAGCGCGGTATTATTTTACCTCTATGCAAAGTGGCTTCAAAGCTTGACTTTGCGCGCATTGTAAACGAATGGGCCGCCTTCCCAAGCCCCGGAGCCCATCCGGGGCGGGATTCGCTATCCAGGGCCTGGTGCCCGATTATCTTGAGGAAAGCTGGCCATGAAGGCGCTCAGCACGGTCACCCGGTCGATCAAGCCGGCCGAGGTGGAAAAGAAATGGCATCTGATCGATGCCGATGGTCTGGTGGTCGGGCGGCTTGCCGTGATCATCGCCAATCATCTGCGCGGCAAGCACAAGCCAAGCTTCACCCCCCACGTCGATTGCGGCGATCACGTTGTGGTGATCAACGCTGACAAGGTGCGGTTGACCGGCAACAAGCTGAAGCAGAAAACCTATTACAAGCACACCGGCTATGCCGGCGGGATCAAGGAAGTGACCGCTGCCAAGGTGCTGGATGGCCGTTTTCCCGAACGCGTGCTTGAAAAGGCCGTGGAACGCATGGTTCCGCGCGGGCCGCTGGGCCGTGCGCAGATGCGCGCCCTGCACCTTTACGCCGGCACCGAGCATCCGCATGGCGGCACCCAGCCCCAGCCGCTCGACGTTGCTGCCCTGAACCGCAAGAACAAGGTTGGCGCCTGATGTCTGACACCACTCTCTCCGATCTGGCCGATCTCGGCACTGCCGCCGATCTGCCCGTCACCCCCGCTGCCCCCACCGCGCCGCTGCGCGACAAGGAAGTGGACGCCCAGGGCCGCGCCTATGCCACCGGCCGCCGCAAGGATGCGGTTGCCCGCGTCTGGATCAAGCCCGGTTCGGGCAAGGTTGTGGTCAATGGCCGCGATCAGGAAGTCTATTTCGCGCGTCCGACCCTGCGTCTGGTGATTGACCAGCCGTTCCAGGTTGCTGACCGGGCCGGCCAGTATGACGTGATTGCCACCGTGAAGGGCGGCGGGCTTTCGGGCCAGGCCGGCGCGGTCAAGCACGGCATCGCCCAGGCGCTGTCAAAGTTTGAACCGGCCCTGCGCGGCGCGGTCAAGGCCGCCGGGTTCCTGACCCGCGACAGCCGCGTGGTTGAACGCAAGAAGTATGGCCGGGCCAAGGCCCGCCGCAGCTTCCAGTTCTCGAAGCGCTGATCTTTCTGCCTTCGTGGCGGAGCCGGAACAAGGGCGGTCCTGCGGGGCCGCCCTTTTCGATTCGGGCCTTTTCGATTCAGGTCATGCGGCGCTGCTGCACTTTCAGCCCGCGCTCTGCCGTCCATTCCAGCCGGTTATAACCGGGCGGCGTGGTGCGCAGCCGCTGAGACAGGGTGCCTGCGCCGATCAGGCGGATCGGGCGTCCTTCCGCCTCCACCGTCAGGTCGAATGCATCATGGACATGGCCGGTCAACACGGCGTGAGCGCCGGCCCGTGCCAATGCCGCCAGTGCCGCCTTGCCGCCCCGGGTAGAGGCAGTCGCTTCCGTATCGGCCTCCACCAGCGGGTGATGCGCCGCAACCAGGCGCAGCGGGCGCGCCGCCTGCGCCGCCAGCGCGTGCAGCGCGGCATCCAGATCGCGCGCGGCTATCCGCCCCTTTGACCAGTTGAGCCGCCACTGGGCCGCCGCCACGGTATTAAGCGGCACCACCGCCACCTCTGCCAGATCGAGCGCGGTTTCCACCGCTGCTTCCAGCGTGCGGTAACGGTCAAACGGCTTCAGCAGCCGGCGGATCATGTGGTGGTAATAGGGGACATCGTGATTGCCCGGCTCCAGCGTAACCGGCACCGGCAGGCGGGCCAGCCATTGTTCTGCCAGGGCAAATTCGCGCGCCGAGCCGCGCATGGTCAAATCGCCGGTGCAGATCACCGCATCGGGGCGTTCGCTTTCCACCGCTTGCAGGAACCAGTCGAGCGCCTGACGGTCTTCATACCCGAAATGCAGATCGCTGGCGTGAAACAGCACGACCGGCCGCGTCATCTCATCAAACCTTTCCGCCCAGAATCAGCCAGGCTGACAGCGCGTTGACCGCAGTATACCCGGCATAGAACCACGCCCATATCGCCGCACCCTGGGCCACCACGATCAGCGTCCCCAGCAATATCGCGAATTCGATGCCCAGGCCGGCCCGCCCGCCAAGCAGGTGAAAGAACCCCGCCAGCGAACCCAGCAAGGGATGGCGGCTGTCCAGCACCGCCTTGTGCAGAACGAAGTTGGCAATACCCAGCAGGAAGGTGACGAGCAGCGCCATAACTGGTCACAGGAATTGCCCCCTGACCGCTGTCTTGGCAATCCCTCACCGGTCGGCGCCCCTCACCTGCTGGCCCCTACCGGCCGGCCATGGCCTTGGCCCGGGCCAGATAGGTCCGCCCGATCCGCACCACCCCGCCATCGGCAAGTTCCGCTGACCATACCCCCAGCCCGTCGTGACGCAGGCCAATGATGCGATCCCGGCGCAGGATGGCCGAGCGATGCAGGCGGATGAACCGCGCCGGATCAAGCCGTGCCTCCAGCCCGGATACGGTTTGCAGCAGCAGGTAACTGCGCGCGCCGACGTGGAGGCGGACATAGTCACGCTCTGCATCGATCCGGTCGACATCGGCGGCGGCGATCCGCAGCAGTTCCGATCGGTTGGGCACCCAGAATTCGCTGAGCCATTCGCCCGAAGCCCCGCCGCCAGTACCGCGGCGCGCCACCGCACGGGCGACCGCGCGGCCCAGCCGTTCGGGCGTGACCGGCTTCAGCACATAGTCCACCGCATCAAGATCGAACGCCTCAACCGCAAAGGATTCGTGCGCGGTGACGAAGATCAACGCCGGTGAACGCCCCTGCGCCCTCAGCGCCCGCGCCACGGCCAGCCCGTCAAGTTCGGGCATGGTCATGTCCAGCAGGACCAGATCAGGCTGCAAATCGACAATCGCGGCCAGCGCTGCCGCGCCGTCCTGCGCGGTGCCGATCACCTTTACCCCGGCCAGGGCCAGGCAGATGTGCTGCATCCGCTCCAGCGCCAGCGGCTCGTCATCGACCACCAGGGTCCGCAGCGGAGCCGGATCAGCCATGGTAAGCCAGCGGCATGATGATGGTGGTGCGCCAGCCGCCCGATGGCAGCGGGCCAGAGGACAGCACGGCCCCGTCGCCATAGCGCGCAGCCAGCCGGTCACGAACATTGGCAAGGCCGATACCCAGCCCGCTCTTGCTTCCGCCCTTGCCCTCGTCCTGCTCACCGCCGGGGCCATCATTGGCAACCTCGATCACCAGATGCCCGTTGTCCTCTGCGGCGGAAATACGAATCGTGACCGGACGGGCGACCGGCGTGACGCCATAACGCACCGCGTTTTCCACCAGCGGCTGCAGGATCATACCCGGCACCCGCGCCTCTGCCAGGCGGGCGGGCAGGTCAATCGCCACCCGCAGCCGCTCGGGAAAGCGGACCGCCTCTATTTCAAGATAGTGGCGCTGCTGGGCGATCTCCTGTTCCAGCGCCAGATCCGCGCCGGCATCGCCCGCCAGACTGTGGCGATAGAAGTTCGACAATGTCTGGATCATCCGTTCCGCCGCCTCTGCCTTGCCGGTCATCACCATGGCGGACAGCGAATTGAGCGTGTTGAACAGGAAATGGGGATTGACCTGATAGCGCAGCGACCGCAGCTCCGCCGCCTTGGCCGCGCGGCGGAACGCGCCTTCGCGCCGTTCGGCGGCGGCGGCCTGTTCACCGTTGACCAGCGCGAAATAGAGCCCGGCCCAGGCCAGCAACAGGAAATAACGGCCCAGCGCCACGTCGGTAAGCTGCCGCCAGCGAATGTCCTGGCGCGTCTGGGCGTCAATCGTCAGCGCGGCATCGGCCTGCTCCTGCTGGGCGATGGTGGGAATGGTCGGGCGCGGCGGCGCGATTACCGGGGGGGCGGATGACGCGGGCGCATCGGTGGTGCCGGCGCCAGGATCGCGCCCAATCGGATCAACCAGCAGGTTGCCGGCTTCATCGCTGCGGATCCGCAGCCCCTCACGCGCGCCGATCTGGGCCGTGGCCTGTTCTTCCACCGCCGCAAAAGCCCACTGGTTGATCAGCGCCAGCAGCAGCGAGGCGGGCAGGGCCACCAGCAGCACCGCGACGGATTTCATCCACACCGGCCGCGCATCCAGCAGCCGCAGCAGCGGCCACACCGCGGCGGTGACCAGCATGGAGGCAAGGATCACCACCAGCCGCCGCCACAACAGCGCGTCGTGCATTTCCAGACCGACCAGCCATCCGCGCAGCGTGGCGATGACGAAATAGGTCAGCCACACCGCCGCGATCGAGGCAAAGACGATCCGCGTCGGCACGCGGGCAGGATGATCGGCGGCAGTCATGGCTGGTCAAGGGCTAGCCGATTGTTCCCACCAAGGGCCAGTCGCTTCATCGAAACGCCAGCACCCTTGGTCGAGCAAGCGCCTATTGCGGCAAAAGGTGTTCGCGCGCGATCTTGTCCTTCCACGCCAGCGGGGCAAGGCGGTGGACATTGTTCCCTTCGCTATCGACCGCGACGGTTACCGGCATATCCTCAACCGTGAATTCATAGATCGCTTCCATGCCCAGGTCTTCAAACGCCACGACCTTTGCCTCGCGAATCGCGCGGGCCACCAGATAGGCTGCGCCGCCCACCGCCATCAGATAGGCCACCTTGTGCCGGGCGATGCAATCAACCGCGCCCTGCCCGCGTTCGGCCTTGCCGATCATGGTCAGCAGGCCCAGTTCCAGCATCATCTCGGTAAACTTGTCCATCCGGGTCGCGGTGGTTGGCCCGGCCGGCCCAACCACTTCGCCCAGCACCGGATCGACCGGCCCGACGTAATAGATTGCCCGCCCCTTGAAATCGACCGGCAGTGGCTCGCCCTTGGCCAGCATATCCTGGATGCGTTTGTGCGCGGCATCGCGCCCGGTCAGCATCTTGCCATTCAGCAGCAGCCGGTCACCGTTTTTCCAGCTCTGCACCTCTTCAGCGGTCAGGCTGTCAAGATCGACCCGTTTCGCCGCCTTGTCCGGCGTCCAGTGCACGTCAGGCCATTCATCAAGCTTCGGCTTTTCAAGGAAGCTGGGGCCTGATCCATCAAGCGTGAAATGAGCGTGGCGGGTGGCGGCGCAATTGGGGATCATCGCCACCGGCTTGCCCGCGGCGTGGCACGGCCAATCGTAAATCTTGACATCAAGAATGGTTGAAAGCCCGCCCAGCCCCTGCGCGCCGATGCCGAGCGCGTTGACCTTGTCGAAAATCTCGATGCGCAG
>JAFEEX010000046.1:0-133 GCA_018240895.1 Pseudomonadota bacterium
CTTCATCACCTTGCGAACCTTCTCAAGCGGCATGGAAAGCCGCTCGGCCATTTCCTCGGGCGTGGGCTCGCGGCCCTGCTCGTGCAGGAACTGACGGCTGGTGCGGACCAGTTTGTTGATCGTCTCGATCATG
>JAFEEX010000046.1:307-32568 GCA_018240895.1 Pseudomonadota bacterium
CGCGCCTCGCGCTCGCCCTTCTGGACCATGTTGACGATGCGGCGGAATTCACCCAGCGCCATGCCGGTGGCGGCGGCAATGTCGGCAATTTCGGCGCGAATGCGTTCAACCGCATCGGCCTCGTTCGCGGCAAAGGCGGCCCACTTCTTGTCCTTGGTCGACTGGACCTGAAGCCAGGCGTCGTCCAGCTCATGCCCGACATAGCTGTCAAGGAAGTCCTTGCGGTTGACCTTGTGGCGCTCGGCCAGGCGGAGCATCTGTCCGCCCAGCGCGGTCAGCCGGCGGTTGAAGGCATAAAGGTTGTCGACCAGATATTCGATCTTGGTCGCATGGAACTGCACGCTTTCAACCTGCGCGGTCAGATCCTCGCGCAGCTGCTGGTATGTCTTTTCCTTGGCGGGGGGAAACTGGCCGCCCGCGCCCATCACTTCCAGCCGGTCCGCCTGAATCTTTTCAAACTTGCGGAACAGCGATGTGATGGTGGCGAATTTTTCCAGCGCATCGGGCTTCAGCGCGGCTTCCATCTGGGCAAGGCTGAGGGTGTTGTCTTCCTCGTCATCGTCAGCCGGGCGGCGGGCGCGGCGTTCGATGCCGTCCTCATCCTCGTCCCCGTCGGCCGTTTCCTCTTCCTCGACGTCTTCCTCTTCCTTGTAGGAAGGGCCAGCGGTGGCTTCGCTGATTTCACCGTCGCCCTCGTCCTCACCGTCTTCGGACAGGTTTTCGGGCTGCGGTTCCTTGGAAAGCATCGCGTCAAGATCCAGGATCTCGCGCAGCTGCATTTCCTCGTTGTTGAGCGCTTCGGACCACTGGATGATGGCGTGGAAGGTGATCGGGCTTTCGCACAGGCCCAGGATCATCGTATCGCGGCCAGCCTCGATCCGCTTGGCGATGGCGATTTCGCCCTCGCGGCTGAGCAGCTCGACCGCGCCCATTTCGCGCAGGTACATCCGCACCGGATCGTCGGTGCGCTCAACCACTTCCTTCTTTTTGACCAGATCGGGGCGCTCGGCCATGCCGTCGGGTTGCTCGTCAACCTCGTCGACATCCTTCTCGTCCGGATCGACGGCGTCCTCATCGCTTTCAACGATGTTCACGCCCATCTCGCTGATTGCGGACATGATGTCCTCAATCTGCTCGCTGGTCATCTGATCCTGGGGCAGGGCCTCGTTCAGCTCGTCAACGGTGATCACCCCGCGCCGCTTGGCCCGGGCGATCAGCTTCTTGATCGATGCTTCGTTAAGGTCAATCAAGGGGGCGTCGCCGCCTTCCTTTTCGGTGCCGGTAAAATCTTCGTCCATCAGTCCGCCATGTTATTCGTATGGGGCCGCATCGTTGGAAGCGGCGGTCCGCGCGCTGGCCATTTGCCGCAGGCGCGCGTCGAAAGCCAGCTTTCTCTTCAGCAGCCGCTGTTGTTCAGCATAAGCCCCCTCAGACAGGTCCCGCTCAAACCGCGCCGTAGCTTCCGCCAGCGCCGCGTCAAGCGCGGGCCTTTCAACCAGCAGGGCGATCGCCTGAGCCAAATCGGCCCGGGCTGTTTCGACCGGCACGGCATCGGACAGAAAGCCGAAGCGTAGCGAGGCATATTCGTCAGGGGCGGGGGGCGCCATTCCCCGCTGCGCCAATATGGTAAGCAATCCCGCACTTTCAAGCGTATCGCCGCTGTCCGCTGCATCAACCAGTGCGGCAAAGCGCGGATCGCGCAGCGCGGCACCGGCAAGAGCATCGGCATGACGCGCCAGTTCGGTCGGGTGGCGGAGCAGGCCCGCCAGAATCGCCGCGCACAGCGCATCGCGCGCGCCGCCCCCGGCCGCGCGGCGCAGGCGGGTGATCTGGCGCGGATCACGCTGGACAGGAAGTGCCGTACCGCGCCGCGGCGGCTGCCAGGGGCGCTCATCCCTGCGGGGAAAGGCATAGGCGGAGAAACGTTCAAGCAAATCCCGGCGATAGAGCGCCTGAATGTCACGGTCCGCAATCGTCTCGACATGGGCCATCAGCCGCGCCTTCAAGCCCGCCTTGTCCTCAGGCGAATCGAGTGGGGCGGCATCGCGTTCGTGCTCCCAGATCAGGTCCAGCAGCCCGATCGGCTTGTCCAGCAAGGCCTCCAGCGCGGCAACGCCATCGCGCTTGATCAGGTCATCCGGGTCCATGCCCGATGGAAGCCGCACGATCTTCAGGCTGTGGGCCGGGCGCAGCATGGGCAGGGCGCGGGCCGCCGCGCGCATCGCGGCGCGCTGGCCGGCGGCGTCGCCATCGAAACACAGGATCGGGTTTTCAACCATCCGCCACAGCATCTCAAGCTGGCGTTCGGTCAGCGCGGTGCCCATCGGTGCAACCGCCTCGGCAATCCCCGCCGCCGCCAGCGCGATCACGTCCATCTGCCCTTCGACCACCACCACCCGTCCGCTGCCGCGCGAGGCGGGCGCGGCGCGGTGCAGGTTGAACAGCGTCCGCCCCTTGTCGAACAGCGGGGTATCGGGCGAATTGATATATTTGGGCGCGTCCTTCTTCTCGGCATCGAGAATTCGCGCGGCAAAGCCGATCACCCGCCCGCGCGCATCGTGGATCGGCATGGTCAGCCGGTCACGGAAGCGGTCGTAGGGCTCCTTATCGTCAACAGCGATGCGCAGGCCCGCCTCGATCAGCATTGCCTCGTCGAACTGCTTCAGCGCCGATTTCAGCGCCTGCCGCCCGCCCGGCGCAAAGCCAAAGCCGAACCGCTCCATCGTGTGGGCATCGAACCTGCGCGAGGACAGATAGTCACGCGCCCGCGCACCATCGGGCGTGTCAAGCTGGGTGCGATACCAGTCCTGCGCCGCCGCCAGCACATCGTGCAGCCCGGCCTGCCGCTCGGCCCGCTGCGCCGCGCGCGGATCAGCGGCGGGCACGTCCATCCCGGCCTCTGCTGCCAGTTCCTTGACCGCGTCCATAAAAGCCAGCCCGCGCTGGTTTGTCATCCAGCCGATCACGTCGCCATGCGCCCCGCAGCCGAAGCAGTGGTAGAACCCCTTCTGGTCGTTGACCGTGAAGCTGGGCGATTTCTCGTTATGGAACGGGCAGCAGGCCTTGAACTCATGCCCCGCCTTGGTCAGCCGCGTGGTCCGCCCGATCACGCTGGATAGCGTGATACGGGCGCGCAGTTCGTCAAGCCATTGGGGGGAAAGGGCCATGCTGTGCTTGCGTGTCTCGGCTAAGGGTTTCACCTTCCGCTCGAAACGAACGGAGGTTTGATTTTGACCTAATACCCAGACCCGTTCGTGTCGAGCGAAGTCGAGACACGCTCACGCGGCGGCCGCGCATAAAAGGACACTCGGTTCCAATCACCCGCAATCAGCGCTTCCTTCTTGGCGCGGGACCAGCCTCCGACCCTTACCTCCGCCTCGATCGCTTCGATCCGGGTCGGGAAGTCTGCGGCCCAAACGAGTTCGACCGGCCTCCGTCTGGAGGTGAACTTGCAGTAACCGCCAACGTGATGCTCGGCGATTCGGCGGTCAAGGTCATCCGTGTGGCCGGTGTAGTACTTTCCGTCGGCGCAGCGCAGGATGTAGCACCAGAAGGCCATGTCAGCGCTCCCGCGTCTCGACTTCGCTCGACGCGAACGGGAAATGGGTAACCCTAATCACCCCAAACTCCGTTCGTGTCGAGCGAAGTCGAGACACGCTTACGCCAAAGCCGCCTTCACCAGCCCGCTTGCCTTGCCCATGTCCAACTGCGTCCCATGCCGGGCTTTCAGTTCGGTGATCACCTTGCCCATGTCCTTGATCGAGCTGGCACCAAGCTCCGCCTTGATTGTCTCGATCGCGGCGTTAACTGCATCCTCGTCCATCTGTGACGGCAGGAATTCCTCGATTACCGCCAGCTCACCCTTTTCGGCATCGGCCAGTTCCTGACGGCCGCCCTGTTCGTAAAGCGTGATCGATTCGCGGCGCTGCTTGGCCATTTTCTGCAGCACGTCGACCACTATCACGTCGTCATCGGGCACGGAGCTGGCCGTGCGCAGTTCAATGTCCTTGTCTTTCAGCTTGGCCAGAATCAGGCGGACGGCGGCAAGACGGGGCTTTTCGCCCGCCTTCATGGCCGAAATCTGCGCGGCCTTGATGGTATCGCGAAGCATATGGTCCTTCGAATAGGTTTGCGGTTGGGGAAAGGCGGACCCATAGCCCAAAGAATCCGGTTTTCATAGGTTGACCGTGGGGGATTAGGGGTCTAGCCGCCGAGCCTTAGCGACATTGCTGGAACCCCACTTAACGGAGCGCCCCCTACATGGCCGACGCCGCCAACGCCCGCGCGCAGCAACCTGCTGGCGCGACGGGAGTCCTTGTGCTTGCCGATGGCACTGTGCTGTGGGGCAGGGGCTTTGGCGCGGAGGGCGTGGCCGTGGGCGAGGTGTGCTTCAACACCGCAATGACCGGATACGAGGAGATCATGACCGATCCCTCCTACGCCGCGCAGATCGTCACTTTCACCTTCCCGCATATCGGCAACGTTGGCGTCAATGACGAGGATGTTGAGGCCCATGTCGATGGCGCGGTCGGCTGCGTGGTGCGTGAGGATGTGACCGAGCCTTCCAACTTCCGCAGCCAGGGCACCTTTGGCGAATGGCTGGCGGGCAAGGGCAAGATCGGCCTGTCCGGCATCGATACCCGCGCGCTTACCCGCCGCATCCGCCTGTCCGGCGCGCCCAATGCGGTGATCGCGCACAGCGCCGATGGCAAGTTCGACCTGCCCGCGCTGCTCAAGCGCGCGCAGGACTGGCCGGGGCTGGAAGGCATGGACCTTGCCCGCGTCGTTTCGCGGCACGCGCGGCAGGAGTGGGAAGGGGGCACCTGGACCTTGGGCAAGGGCTATGCCCGCAGCCCTCGAAGCGCGCGGCCGCACGTGGTGGCAATCGACTATGGCGCGAAGGACAACATCTTCCGCAATCTCGATCATGCCGGGGCGCACGTAACGGTGGTGCCGGGCCAGACTTCGCTGGACGAGGTGCTGGCGCTGAAGCCAGATGGCGTGTTCCTCTCCAACGGTCCGGGCGATCCGGCGGCGACGGGGATCTATGCCGTGCCGGTGATCCAGGGCCTGCTGGAACGCGACGTGCCGCTGTTCGGCATCTGCCTTGGCCACCAGATGCTGGGCCTTGCGGCGGGGGCCACGACCACCAAGATGCACCAGGGCCACCGCGGCGCGAACCACCCGGTCAAGCGGCTGGAAGACGGGGTGGTGGAAATCACCTCGATGAACCACGGCTTTGCGGTGGACAACACCGCGTTGCCCGAGGGGGTGGAGGAAACGCACGTCTCGCTGTTCGACGGGAGCAATTGCGGGATTGCGATCAAGGGCAAGAAGGCGTTCGGGGTGCAGTATCACCCTGAGGCGAGCCCGGGGCCGATGGACAGCTTTTATCTGTTCGAGCGGTTTGTGGGGATGTTGGGATGAAGGCCAGCCGCACCCAGCTCTTTTTGATCTTCTTGGACCAAGGCACTCCTTTGAGTCGCCATGGAGTCCGATATCACCTTGAGAAGCTGTTCGGGAAGCAAGAGGATTTTGAGTGTCTCTATCCGTCTCTAACAGAACTAATTCGAATGGAAGTCATTGAGGAATTTGACATCGAGACAGAGGGCGGTGTCGATTCCGCTCTTTATTCTCACGCTGAGCATGGAGAATTGCAATTCGATGATTTCGAAGCCGTTTTCGGGATCGATGAAGTTTTGCATCTCTCCAGAGGTGCGATTGCCTACGCAATCGAGCATACGGCTGAACTGACAGACGAAGCAGCAAAGCTCGGGTTGCCCAATGCGTTGCAAAGTTTGATCTCGATGCCGATTGACAGCACTTCATGGACTGGAATGCCAAAGGGGTTCGTTTTTTCCGAACAAGCCAAAATGCAGTTAGTTCGCTTGCTAGATGAGGCATCGCAGGCGCTCGAGAGATCGGGACTTTCGAATTTCGAAATTGGTCAAGGCGCTGCATTTCTAAAATCTGCGTCGATATTGGCCAACGCACCTGAGCCGCCACGCAACGAGATTTGGTCTCTGATTAACAAGGGGAGTGCCATCACAGGGTTGGCGTCGTTCTTTATCCCAATTGTCAAATTTCTCGCCGGAATCAAATAATGCCCAAGCGCACTGACATCTCCTCGATCCTCGTCATCGACGCTGGTCCGATCATCATCGGCCAGGCTTGCGAGTTCGATTTTTGGGGCTCGCAGAGGGTCAGTGTTCCCACGGATTCAGGATCGGCACCTCGGTCCACTGAAAATCGGAAGCGTTGCGTGTCGCGACCGGGCAACCACGGGACACCGCCATCGCCGCGATATAGCTGTCGGTCGGCGGGCAAGGCTTTCCGTTCGCCTTCAGTCTGGCGCGGAGAACGCCGTGTGCTTCGGCGGCACGCTGGTCAAAAGGGAGAATGCGTCCTTCAAAGAGGACAATCAGATCGCCCAGCCATTCTTCCAACTGCCGCCGCTTTGCAGACAGTGGCAGCTTTTCGCAGCCATAGCGCAACTCGGACAGGGCTGGCGCGGGCAGATACAATTGCGCGAGATGAGCTGCGATCCATGAGACGACCTTGCGGTCAGGTTCGGCCTTGCTGGTTTCACTCAGCACATTTGAATCCGCGAGGATCAAAGATCGAATTCCCGGAATTCTTCGTCCGTCTCGTCAAACACACCTTCACCGGCGCCATTTGCCGTCTTGATCAGGTGTTCGACGAACTCGCTCCCCGACATGGCGCGGATGCGCGAGGCTCTGTCGTCGCCGCCAGACGAAAAAGTGGCCACGAGCAGGGCGCGCAATTCGGCTTCCAGCGAACGACCATTGGCGGCCGCTCGCAGCCTGGCATTGCGCTTGATCGCATCGTCGATTTTGCGGATCGTGACGCTGCCCATCGTTCTTCTCCCTTCAAAAGTGATTGCAACGTAATCACTGCATTCAAGGTTCGCAATGCCCAAACGTACTGACATCTCCNNGCCTGCGAGTTCGACTATTCCGGCACGCAGGCGATCAAGGCGCTGAAGGAGGAGGGCTACCGCGTGGTGCTGGTCAACTCCAACCCGGCGACGATCATGACCGATCCCGAATTTGCCGACGCGACCTATATCGAGCCGATCACGCCCGACGTGGTGGCCAAGATCATCGAGAAGGAGCGGCCCGATGCGCTGCTGCCGACGATGGGCGGGCAGACCGCACTCAACACCGCGCTGGCGCTGTTCAACGACGGCACGCTTGCCAAGTATGGCGTGACGATGATTGGCGCGGATGCCGACGCGATCGACAAGGCCGAAGACCGCCAGCGCTTCCGTGAGGCGATGGACAAGATCGGCCTCGAATCCGCGCGCAGCGGCGTGGCGCATACGGTGGATGAGGCCTTTGCCGTGCTGGAACGCACCGGTCTGCCTTCCATCATTCGCCCCAGTTTCACTCTGGGCGGGACTGGCGGCGGCGTGGCCTACAACAAGGCCGAGTTTGAGCAGATTGTCCGTTCCGGCCTCGATGCCTCTCCGACCACCGAGGTTCTCATTGAAGAGAGCCTGCTGGGGTGGAAGGAATACGAGATGGAAGTCGTGCGCGACCGCCACGACAACTGCATCATCATCTGTTCGATCGAGAACGTCGATCCGATGGGGGTCCATACCGGGGATTCGATCACCGTCGCCCCGGCGCTGACCCTGACTGACAAGGAATACCAGATCATGCGCAATGCATCGATTGCGGTATTGCGCGAGATCGGGGTCGAAACCGGCGGGTCGAACGTGCAGTTTGCGGTCAATCCGGCGGATGGCCGCCTGATCGTGATCGAGATGAATCCGCGCGTTTCGCGCAGTTCCGCGCTGGCTTCCAAGGCCACCGGATTCCCCATTGCCCGCGTCGCGGCCAAGCTGGCGGTGGGCTATACGCTGGACGAGCTGACCAACGAGATCACCGGGGCGACGCCCGCCAGCTTCGAACCCAGCATTGACTACGTGGTCGCCAAAATTCCGCGCTTCGCCTTCGAAAAGTTCAAGGGCGCGGAGCCCGTGCTGTCCACCGCGATGAAATCGGTGGGTGAGGTCATGGCGATCGGTCGGAACCTGAAGGAGTCGCTGCAAAAGGCGCTGAGGGGGCTTGAGACAGGGCTGGACGGATTCAACCGGGTGCTGAACCTTGAGGGCACGGGGCGTGACGAGATCACCGCGGCGCTGGCGAAGCAGACCCCCGATCGTCTGCTGGTCGTCGGCCAGGCATTCCGCGAAGGCTTCACCGTGGATGAAGTCCATGCGATCACTCACTATGACAAGTGGTTCCTGCGCCACATCCATGAAATCATCGCCGAGGAAACGGCGATCATGGCGAATGGCCTGCCTAACGACGCGGCGGGGCTGCGGCGGCTGAAGGCGATGGGCTTTTCCGACAAGCGCCTGGCCGCGCTGGCCGTGCGCGGGATTGGCGTGGCCGGCGGGCTGGGCGAAACCGCGGCCAAACGATCCGGCCTGCTTCACGATGCGCTGCGGGCCATGGCCGGGGCGACCAGCGAGGCCGAGGTGCGCGAGCTGCGCCAGCGCCTGGGCGTCCATCCGGTGTTCAAGCGGATCGATAGCTGCGCCGCCGAGTTTGAGGCGATCACGCCCTATATGTATTCAACCTATGAAGCGCCCAGCTTTGGCGAGCCGGAGGATGAGGCTGTGCCGTCCGACCGGCGCAAGATCGTGATTCTGGGCGGTGGGCCGAACCGGATCGGGCAGGGGATCGAGTTCGACTATTGCTGCGTCCACGCCTGCTTCGCCCTGGCCGAGGCGGGCTATGAAACGATCATGGTCAACTGCAATCCGGAAACGGTCTCAACCGACTATGACACGTCCGACCGGCTCTATTTCGAGCCGCTGACCGCAGAGGACGTGCTGGAGATCCTGCGGGTCGAGCAATCGAAGGGTGAACTGGTGGGTGTGATCGTCCAGTTTGGCGGGCAGACCCCGCTCAAGCTGGCCCAGGCGCTGGAGGATGCGGGGATTCCGATCCTGGGCACCAGCCCCGATGCGATCGACCTTGCCGAGGACCGTGAGCGGTTTGCCAAGCTGGTCAACGATCTTGGCCTGCTTCAGCCGGCCAACGGCATTGCCCGCAGCCGGGATGAGGCGGTCGCGGTGGCCAACCGCATCGGTTATCCGGTGTTGATGCGCCCCAGCTATGTGCTGGGCGGCCGGGCGATGGAGATCGTCGATGGCGAGGCCCAGCTTGACAACTACATCGCCACCGCGGTCCAGGTTTCGGGCGATAGCCCGGTGCTGATCGACCAGTACCTGCGCGACGCGATCGAATGCGATGTCGATGCGCTGTGCGATGGCGATCAGGTTGTCGTCGCCGGGGTGATGCAGCATATCGAAGAGGCTGGAATCCATTCGGGCGACAGCGCCTGCACCCTGCCGCCCTACAGTCTTTCGGCGGTGATCATCGCCGAAATGGAACGCCAGGCAGAATTGCTCGCCAGGGGGCTGGGCGTGCGCGGCCTGATGAACGTGCAGTTCGCGGTCAAGGATGACACCGTCTATCTGATCGAGGTCAACCCGCGCGCCAGCCGCACCGTGCCGTTTGTCGCCAAGGCGATCGGGCAGCCCGTGGCCAAGATCGCCAGCCGGGTGATGGCGGGTGAAAAACTGGCCGATTTTCCGCCGTTCAAGCGCGATCTTGATTACATGGCGGTCAAGGAGGCGGTGTTCCCCTTCGCCCGGTTCCCCGGGGTCGATCCGGTGCTGTCACCCGAAATGAAATCCACCGGCGAGGTGATGGGGATTGACGCAACCTTTGCCCAGGCCTTTGCCAAGGCCCAGCTTGGCGCAGGGATGCGCCTGCCCACCGAAGGCGTGGTGTTCATCTCGGTCAAGGACAGTGACAAGCCGATGATCCTGCCGGCGGCGCAAAAGCTGGTCAAAATCGGCTTCACCCTGATCGCCACCGGCGGCACGGCCAAGTTCCTGACCGATGCCGGGGTTCCGGTGGAACAGGTCAACAAGGTGGCGGAAGGACGCCCGCACATCGTGGACAAGATTATCGACGGCGAAGTGGCGCTGATCATCAACACCACCGAAGGCTGGCAAAGCCTGAAGGATTCGCAATCGATCCGCGGATCGGCGCTGACCGGCAAGGTGCCCTATTTCACCACGGCGGCTGCATCGCTGGCGACGGTTGAGGCGATTGCCGCCGTCAAGGGCGCGAAACTTGAAGTACGATCACTGCAAGACTATTATAGTTGAAATTTGACGCGCCTTCCCGACAACAGAGACAGGCCGATCCTGTGCCAAAAGCGGTACGGGGCAGTGGCTTGATCACTCTGCGGGCGGCGCGGGACGGAGGAATAGAACAAACATGGCAAGTGTCGAAAAGCTGCCGATGCTGGCGGAAGGCTATGAAAAGCTGGTCGCCGAGTTGAAGGCGCTGCGCGAGGAGCGCCCGAAGATCGTTGACGCGATTGAGGAAGCGCGCGCCCATGGGGATCTGTCGGAAAACGCCGAATACCATGCCGCGAAAGAGCGGCAGGGCCAGGTCGAAGCGTCAATCGCCGATCTTGAGGACAAGGTCAGCCGCTCGCAGATCATCGACCCCACCTCGCTTTCGGGCGAACGGATCATCTTTGGCGCAACGGTGACGCTGCTGGATGATGATGACAAGCCGGTCCGCTATCAGATTGTCGGCCCTTATGAGGCTGACGCAAAGATCGGCCGGATCAGTTACAACTCGCCGCTGGGCAAGGCCCTGATCGGCCGCCGGGTTGAGGACGAGATTGAGGTTACGGTGCCATCGGGCGACCGTTTCTATGTGGTGGACCGGATCGAATTCATCTGATCGCGTCCGCGCGCATTTGGCGTGGGCCTTGACTGGCCCACGCGCCGCCCCGGCATGATTACCGTTTCAGCATATCCGGCTGGAGCAGGCGGTGCAGGTGCACCACGACATATTTCATTTCCGCATCATCAACCGTGCGCTGCGCGGCGGCGCGCCAGGCTTCCTCTGCGCTGGCATAGTCCGGGTACACACCGACGATATCCAGTGCGCTGAGATCGGTGAATTCAAGAGTTTGCGGATCAGCCACGCGGCCGCCCATGACAAGGTGAAGTTTCTGTTCGCTCATTGCAATCCCCGGGGAGTTAGGAATGCGGGGCTTTAGCGAACCATGCGTTTCACGCAAGTTCGTCCTTGCCTTTGGGGTTGGGAGCATCCCCGGCTTGATGAACGGCAGAGGCAATGCGAACTGCTTTCCAGAAATATGTCTGGCATCGCACCTCTGGATTGCTTCGCGCGCGACGATCGATGGACTCTGAAGCAAGTTCAGGATGACGAGTCCGGGAATACTGCACTTATCCGCGCGCGGTTGGAGCACCCGAAGCCGGGATCAGCACCCTATTTGCGCGAACGCCCCGCCAGTTTCATCGCCTGCTTTGCCAGTGCCAGCCCGGCGTTGCGGGCGGAGCGGGTGGTGGCTCCGGCCAGCCGGGCCGTCTCGCGGCGTAGCGGGGCACTGGCGGTGCTGGCCCTGGTCAGGCCTTCATGGCCGGCCTCGATGGTAACATCGCGGGCGCGTTTGCTGATTGCCAGGCCAAGTTCGCCGGCGATGGTCGCCGCGGTCAGCGCCCGCTGGCTGAGCCGCCCGCCGAACCGCCTTGGCAGCAGAGCCCCGATCAGCAGACCCGCGCCGGCACCGGCTGCCACCGCCAGCCAGGGATATTCTGCCACCAGCGAGCGGTAATCTTCCGGCGGATAGGCATCGGGCAGGTTAGCGCGGTGAGGGGCGATGGCCGGAGTGCTGGCGTCATCATCGCCAGCTTCATCCTTCAACCGTTCCTGCGATGCGGCAACCCTGGCGCGAAGCTGTTCCCGCTTGGCATCGGCGTCATTCACTTTGGCTGATCTCCTCTGATCCGGTCACCTTGTCCCTGTCCGGCGGATCATTAACCTCGGCTGGATCGGGGTCTGAAATCAGGCCGGCCACGGCGCTGAGCAGCGGCGCGCGGAACAGCCACAGCGCGCTGAGGCCCAGAACCGCGGCGATTATGCCCTTGCTTTCGCTGGCGATTTCCATCCCGGTGGCGACCGCCTCGGTCACCTCGTCCTTGGCCTGATCGGCGATCCGCCCCGGAATGCTGCGCGCATCAAGATCGGCCCTGACCTGCGCCACGCCGCTTTCCACCACGGACCATGCCGCCTGCCGGGTTTCCCGGTCCTCGACAAAGCGGCGTTCCCCGGGGCTCATGGTTTGTCCCCCTTTTCGGCGAGCAGGCGTGACAGGCGGAGCCAGCGCCGCCAGGCGGCCCAGGCACAGCCGCCTGTGCTGAGCAGCAGCAGCAGCACGACTGCGCCGGTTGCCGCCCAGAAGCCGATCATGTGGCCCAGCGCCAGCAGCACGCCCATCACCAGCGCCATCAGCGAGAAAAAGGCCAGGGCCAGGGTCATGGCGGCCCATGCAGCGATGGTTTTGGCCCCGCTGCCGGTAACCGCGATGCGGCTTTTCTGAAAGGCCAGCTCGGCCTCTATCAGGGTCTTTCCGTCAGTCACCAGTTGCCGAACGTCCGCCACCAGCGATCGCGCGGCGGTGTCGCTGGTGGCGGGGGTTACTGGCGTGTCGGGTTCATTAGCCATCGGCGCGACAAGACAGTGTCAGGCGCGCCGCGTCAATCCTTGGCACGGGTCAATCGTCAGACGAACCGCCCCTGAACAGGCGCGACACCAGAAAGCCGGCAACGGCGGCAATGCCAATCGCCAGGCCGGGGCTCTTGCGGACGAATTCCTTGGCGTCATCGCCCAGTTCGCCCAGATCCTTGGCTTCGATCTTGGCCGCGGTTTCCTGCATTGATCGGGCGGCGGTGCGGGCATAGTCGCCATAGCGGGTGCCCAACTTTTCATCGATCACCCCGGCATTGTCGGCCACGATCTTGCCCAGGCTGGACAGGGCATCGCTGGTGCGGGCCTTGCCATCGTTGGCAAGTTCTCCGGCGCGCTCCTTGGCCTGGCCGGCCATGTCCTTTGCCTCTGCGGCCCAGTCATTGCTGCGCGCAGAGAACTGTTCCTTATAAGCTCCGGCCTTGCTCTGGGCTTCCTTGCCCAGCGCCTGCGCGCCGGCGCGGGCTTCTTCTATCGCCTTGCTGAACTTGGCCTTGGCATCTGATCCGGCGGCAGCAGCAGCGGCCTTGGGCGCGGCGACCTTCTTCGCAGGGGCTTTCTTTGCCGGTGCCTTCTTGGCGGGCGTGGTGGACTTGGTAGCCATTAGGGTCTGACCTTTCTTCGCCCAGGGGAACGGGCCTTGGCAAAATGTGGCGATGCGCCATTACGTATGCAAGCCTTGATTGTGCGGGATTGCAACTTGCTTGCCAAGTCTGCGCTGCTAAAGCGCCCTGAAACCGCCGCCCACAACCGCCAATTACCTGCCGAAAAGGACCAGGCCGCCATGACCGCGATCATTGACATCCATGCCCGCGAAATTCTTGACAGCCGGGGCAATCCCACGGTTGAGGTTGACGTGCTGCTGGATGACGGCAGCTTTGGCCGGGCCGCCGTTCCCTCTGGCGCGTCGACCGGAGCGCATGAGGCGGTGGAACTGCGCGATGGCGACAAGGCGCGCTATCTTGGCAAGGGCGTGCTGAAGGCGGTTCAGGCCGTCAACGGGGAAATCAGTGATGCCTTGCTGGGGCTGGATGCAGAGGACCAGCGCGACATCGATATGACGATGATCGCGCTTGACGGAACAGAGAACAAGGGCCGGCTTGGCGCGAATGCCATTCTTGGCGTGTCGATGGCCGTGGCCAAGGCGGCGGCCAATGCCCGCGGCCTGCCGCTCTATTCCTACATCGGCGGGGTTGCCGCCCATGTCCTGCCGGTGCCGATGATGNNGATGAACATCATCAACGGCGGCGAACACGCCGACAACCCGATCGATTTTCAGGAATTCATGATCATGCCCGTTGGCGCGTCCAGCCTGGCGGAAGCGGTGCGCTGGGGATCGGAAGTGTTCCACACGCTGAAGAAGGGCCTGCATGAAAAGGGTCTGGCGACGGCGGTGGGGGACGAGGGCGGCTTTGCCCCGAACCTGTCAAGCACGCGCGCCGCGCTGGATTTCATCATGGCCTCGGTCGAAAAGGCCGGGTTCAAGGCCGGCAGCGAAATCAAGCTGGCTCTTGATTGCGCCGCCACCGAATTCTTCAAGAACGGCAAGTACGAAATCAGCGGCGAGGGGCTGTCGCTGTCACCGGTGCAGATGGCCGACTATCTGGCTGACCTGACCGCCGCCTATCCGATCGTATCGATCGAGGACGGCATGGGTGAGGATGATTTTGAAGGCTGGAAGGCGCTGACCGACAAGATCGGCCACAAGGTTCAACTGGTGGGTGACGATCTGTTCGTGACCAATCCCAGGCGGCTGGAAATGGGCATTGCCCAGGGGCTGGCCAATTCGCTGCTGGTCAAGGTCAACCAGATCGGTTCGCTGTCGGAAACGCTGGACGCGGTCAGCATTGCCAATCGCAACGGCTATACCGCCGTGATGTCGCACCGTTCGGGCGAGACCGAGGACGCAACCATTGCCGATCTTGCGGTTGCCACCAACTGCGGCCAGATCAAGACCGGATCGCTGGCGCGGTCTGACCGGCTCGCCAAATACAACCAGCTTATCCGCATTGAGGAAGAACTGGGCGATGCCGCGGTCTATGCCGGGGCGTCCGCGTTTGGCCGGCTGGCCTGACCAAAGGGGCGGATCCCGCCGGATCGCCCAACCGCATAGCAAATCCGACCAACGGGAGTTGCCCGTCCGGTTCCCCTGCGCCTAAAAAATCGGCGGACTTGGGGAACCGGGGGCTGGCTTGCGCCCCGGCTCGGAAGGATTGGAACCATGCGGAATACAAAAATTGTCGCTGCCCTGATGCTGGGGGTGGCCGTTGCAACCCTTGGACCGGTTGCCTGCAAGATGGACGGCACGACCGCTGCTGTTGCCGGCACCAGCCTGGGCATTGACCCCGCCATGATGGACAAGGCGGCCAAGCCCGGCGATGACTTTTACGGCTATGCCAACGGCAACTGGCAGAAAACCACCGAAATCCCGGCTGACCGATCGGGCATTGGCGGGTTTTACATCGCCAGCGAGGCGACGGACAAACAGCTTGGCGAATTGATGGCCTCAATCTCCAAATCGAATGCCGCCGCTGACAGCGACGAAGGGCGAATTCGCGATTTCTACAACGCCTATATGGATACGGCCAAAATTGATGCGGCGGGCATGGCGCCGATCAAGCCCGATCTTGATCGCATTGCCGCCATTTCCGATCTGAAAGGGCTTTCACAGGAAATCGGCGGATCAATCCGCGCCGATGTCGATCCGCTTAACGCCACCAATTTCCAGACCGAAAACCTGCTGGGCGTGTTCGTGACCCAGGCGCTGGGTGGGGATGGGGTAGTGCCTTATCTCCTCCAGGGTGGGCTGGGCATGGCAGAGCGGGAATATTACCTGTCGACCGATCCGAAGATGGTCCAGATCAGGGGCGCTTACCGCAGCTATATCGAAACGGTGCTGAACCAGGCTGGCATTCCCGATGCTGCGGCCAAAGCGCAGCGGATATTCGATCTGGAAACCAAGATTGCCCAGGCCCACGTCAGCCGCGCTGAAAGCGAAGACTTTCAGAAATCGGCCGCTGAATGGAGCCGGGCCGATTTCGCCAGCAAGGCACCGGGTATTGATTGGGACGCGCTGCTTAATGCTGCCCAGCTTGGCCAGCAGCAGAAATTTGCCGCCTATCATGCCGCCGCGCTGCCCCGGCTTTCGGCACTGGTGGCCAGTCAGCCGCTTGATGCGTGGAAGGATTGGCTGATCTTCCACAAGATCAACGCAAATACCGATGTGCTGCCGGCCAAGCTGGATACGGCGCACTTCGATTTTTATGGCAAGACCATGCAGGGCACCAAGGCGCAGCGCGCGCGGGACAAGCGCGCTCTGGCTGCGGTCAACGAATCGCTCGGCGATGCGCTGGGCAAACTTTACGTCGACAAATATTTCCCCGCATCATCGAAAACCGAGATTGAGGGGATGGTCGGCAACATCAAGTCGGCCTTCACCGCTCGGGTTGAAAAGCTGGATTGGCTGGCCCCCGATACCCGCAAGGAAGCGGTGAACAAGGTCAAGACGATTGAGGTTGGCGTGGGCTATCCCGATAGCTGGAAGGATTATGCCAGCTTCAAGGTTTCGCCCGACAATGCCTATGCCAACAAGCAGGAAGGCGAAAAGATCAATTATGCCCAGCAGCTTGCCAAGATCGGCAAGCCGCTGAACAAGCGCGAATGGTGGATGAACGCGCAGTTGGTCAATGCGGTCAACCTGCCGGTGCAGAACGCGCTCAACTTCCCCGCGGCAATCCTGCAACGCCCGTTCTTTGATCCCAAGGCGGATGCCGCGTTCAACTATGGCGCGATCGGGGCGGTTATCGGGCACGAGATCAGCCACAGTTTCGATAACAACGGCGCGGCCTTCGACAGTACGGGCAAGATGCGCAACTGGTGGACCGCGGCGGACATGGCCAAGTTCAACCAGGAAGGCGCAGCGCTGGCCGCGCAGTTCGATACCTATGAGCCGTTCCCCGGCATCCACGTCAACGGCAAGCTGACCCTGGGTGAGAACATTGCCGACGTTGCCGGCCTTGCCGCCGCCTATGACGCCTATCACGCCTCGCTGAAGGGCAAGGACGCGCCGGTGATTGACGGCTTTACCGGTGATCAGCGCTTCTTCATCGCCTTCGCCCAGACTTGGGCAACCAAGATGCGGGACGAGGCGCTGCGCAGCCGGATTGCCACCGATGGCCACGCACCGGGAATGTACCGGGCGCTGACGGTTCGCAATCTTGATGCCTGGTACAAGGCGTTTGACGTGAAGCCGGGTGACAAGCTTTATCTGCCGCCAGAAAAGCGCGTGAAGATCTGGTAGTTGCCAGCGCCGATCCTCTCGTTTAACCGTTCGCTTAAACGAGAGGATGCAGGCAGGGGATGGCTTCTTTTCCGACGCAGCCCGATGCGATCGAACCCGCGTGGCTGGAAGCGCGCCTGCGCGCCGCCGGGGTGATTGGCGAGGCGCGGATAACCGCGCTCACCTGGCAGCCGATCGGCACCGGCCAGGTGGGGGACAGCGCCCGGTTTCACCTGACCTATGATCGCGATGGCGGCGGACCGGCAAGCGTTGCGGGCAAGTTTCCCGCAGCTGATCCGACCAGCCGCGGCACTGCGGCGGCCTTTGGCCTCTATGCCAAGGAAGTTGGCTTTTACCGCGAACTGCACCGCCAGCTTGATGTGCGGGTTGCCGCGCCGCACGTTGCCGAAATCGCTGAAGATGGCGTAGACTTTGTGCTGATCTTTGAGGATCTTGGCCCGGCGCGCGGCGGCAATCAGCTTGACAGTTGCTCGCTGGCGGATGCGCGCGAAGGGATCAAACAGGCCGCCGCGCTCCATGCCCCGTCATGGGGCAATGCGGCGATCCTTGAAACGGCATGGCTCAAGCCGGCGCCCGGCGTCGCCCAGCAGGTCCGCGCATTGTATCCCAATGCCCAGGCCATCTTCCGGGAACGGTATGCCGCCAGCCTTGAGCCGGAATATATGGCGGTGTGCGAGGAACTGAATGCGGCGGCGGAACTGTGGTTCGGGCGCGACGTTCCTCCGCAATGCCTGATCCATGGTGATTTCCGGCTCGACAATATGCTGTTCGCCATTCGCGGCGGGGCAGAACCGATCGCCGTGCTTGATTGGCAGACCGTGGCGCTGGGCAATGGACTGACTGACATCGGCTATTTCCTGGGCTGCGGAATCGGCGGGGCGATGCGGCGCGCGCATGAGGATGAGCTGCTTGATCTCTATTGCGCGGAAATGACCCGGCGCGGCGTGCCGCTGACCCGCGATGCGATCTGGGACGATTACCGGATCGGCGCGTTGCACGGGGTTTCGACCGCCGTGTTCAGCGCCGCCTATGTTGAGCGGACGCCGCGCGGTGACGAGAATTTCCTGTCGATGGCCCGCGGGGCCTGCGACCTTGCGCTGCAGCACGGATCGCTTGATGTGCTTGGAAAGGCTGGCTGACCATGATGCTGACCAAAGGCACCCTTCGACAAGCTCAGGATAATCGGGAGACTATGTCATGCTGACCAAAGGCGACGATTACCCGCTTCACCAGACGCCTGAACCGATTGCCTATGCCGGCACCGATCGCAATTTCTATGACCGTTATTTCTTCAACGGTTATGCGCCCGATGGATCAGGCTTCTTCGCGGTGGCGCTGGGAATCTATCCGCATCTCAACGTGGCGGATGCCCATTTTTCCGCGATCCGCGATGGGGTGCAATACAGCCTTCACGCATCGCGCGAACTGGGGATGGAACGGTTTGACATTGAAGTCGGGCCGATCCGGATCGAAGTGATTGAACCCTTGCACAAGCTGCGGGCGGTGGTGGACGGCGAGGGGCTGAAGGCCGATCTGACCTTCACCGGTCGCGCTTTTCCGATAGAAGAACCGCGCTTTATCCACCGGATCGGCCCGCGCACGTTCATGGACTATACCCGCCTGACGCAGAACGGGCATTACACCGGCTGGATCGAGGTGGATGGAGTGCGGGAACCTGTGGCCCCTGGCACGGTTGGCACGCGTGATCGATCATGGGGCGTGCGCCCGGTTGGCGCGCGGGATGAGCAGCCGCACGGGGAAGGGGTGGTGCCCGGCTTCTTCTGGCAATGGACGCCGCTGAACTTTGCGGATCGCAGCGTGTTTTTCCACGTCAATGCCGATGCGGCGGGGCACAAGTGGAACACCCGCGCGGTAATCGCGCCGGACGGCAGCACTGCCGCCGGACTGATTGAGACCGACGGCGAAATGGTGTCACCACTCAAGGCGGGAACCCGCTGGCCAGAGGCGGGCACGCTGACCATCGAGGGACCTGACGGGGGTGAGACGTTGACCTTCACCCCGCTGGGCCGGTTCCAAATGCGCGGGATCGGCTACACCTCGCCCAAGTGGAACCACGGGCTCTATCATGGCAAGATGGCGGTTGAGCGAGAGGATATCGGCCTTTCCCAGTGCGATCCGCAGGCGATGGACAACTACCACGTCCAGCTTCCGTGCAAGGTTGTCAGCACCCGGCACGGCGAAGGCATTGGCGTATTCGAACAGCTTATCATCGGACCTTATGCGCCGATGGGGCTGACGGGGTTCGTCGATCTGGGTTGACGTGGCCGCTATCGGCTGACGATCAGCAGTGCAGCGGTTTGGACCATCAGTATGCCGTATCGAGTGCGGTCACGTCCTGCGGATCAAGTTCCAGTGAAACCGCCCGCAGCAGCATCGGCAATTGCGCTGTGCTGGACACGCTGGCGATCGGGGCTGTTACTTCGGGACGGGCCAGCAGCCAGGCCAGAGCGATTTCCGCCAGATCGGCGCCGGTTCTGGCCGCGATCTGATCCATAATCGGCAGAATCCGCGCGCCCTTGTCCGCATAGCGTGCCAGATCGCCGCCGCGTGGATAGCGGTTGAAATCTTCGGGGCTGCGGTATTTGCCCGTCAGGAAACCACTGGCAAGGCCGTAATAGGGCAGGAAGGCAACCGCGTTGTCACGGCAGACTGCCTGCAACGCGGGATCATAGCTTTCCCGGTGAACCAGATTGTATTCGTTCTGCAACACACCGTATGGCACCGCGCCGACACCGCGCGCGGCGGCAATCGCGCCATCCAGACGCTGCGCAGTGAAATTGGACGCGCCGGATTCGCGAATGCGGCCTGCCGCACGAAGTACCTCAAACCCTTCGGCCACTTCGACCTGCGGAGTTTCGGGATCGTCCCGGTGCGCGTAAAACAGATCGAGATAGTCGGTCTGCAGGCGTTCTAGCGAAAGGGTCAGGTGGTGGGCCAGCCGCTGCGGGGCCAGGCCGCCTGCTTCCGCCATTACGTTGGTTTTTGTGGCAATGCGCATCTCGCTGCGCACACCCCTGCTGGCCAGCCATTTGCCGATGACCGTCTCGCTTTCGCCCCCCGAATGGCCGGGCACCCAGAAGCTGTAACATTCCGCGGTGTCGATCATCCGCCCGCCGGCTTCAAAGAAGGCGTCGAGGATGGCAAAGCTGGCGTCCTCGTCAGCGGTCCAGCCGAAGACGTTGCCGCCCAGCACCAGCGGAATGCCCGCGATCGAGGGATGTTCGCTCATACGTAGGTTTCGCGCAGCGCCAGCAGGGCCAGGGCGGCCTTGGCCGCTTCGCCGCCCTTGTCCTTCTGGGCCGGATCGGCGCGGACCAGCGCTTGCTCCTCGTTCTCTACTGTCAAAATGCCGTTGCCGATAGCGATGCCGTCCATGGTCAGCGCCATGATCCCGCGCGCGGATTCGCCGGCGACGATTTCAAAGTGATAGGTTTCGCCTCGGATCACCACGCCGATCGCGACGAACCCGTCATAACGGTCCGCCTGATCGGCCAGCGCGATCGCGCCGGGAATCTCCAGCGCGCCCGGAACGGTGATCACGTCCACCTGATGCCCCGCTGTTTCGAGCGCACTTCTGGCTCCGGCGACGAGCATATCGTTGAGATGATCGTAAAAGCGCGCTTCGACGATGAGGAAATGGGCCATGGGGTACTCCGTATGATGGTTGAGTGCGGGTTCAATCGCCCTTGAACACCGGGCTGCGCTTTTCGATGAAGGCGTCCACGGCTTCCTCGTGATCGGCGGTGGCGTGGGCCACGGCCTGCATCGCCGCTGACATTTCGAGGACGGTCGGCAAGTCGGCGCGGCGCGCTTCCCACAGCAGGCGCTTGGTCATCCGCACCGCGAAGGGCGGGTTGGCCGCGATCCGGTCCGCCACGGCGCGGGCGGCATCGAGCAATTCGGCATCGGGGACAACCCGCGATACCAGACCGCAAGCCAGCGCCTCCGCCGCATTCAGCATATCGCCGGTCAGCGACATTTCCGCCGCCTTGGAAAAACCCACAACCCGCTGCAACAGCCAGGCACCGCCATCGCCGGGAATGATCCCCAGCTTGACGAAGCTTTCGGCGAATTTGGCGCTTTCGCCGGCGATGCGCAGATCGCACATGCAGGCCAGATCAAGCCCCGCGCCGATCGCCGGGCCGTTGACCGCCGCAATCACCGGCACTTCCAGCGCAGCGAAGGCCAGCGGCAGGCGCTGGATGCCGCGCTTGTAATTGCCGCGGGTTCGCGCGGGCAGGCCGCCGTTGAGGCCGCCGGCCCCGGCTTTCATCGCGTTGATGTTCCCGCCCGAACTGAACGCCTTGCCCGCCCCCGTCAGGATAGCGACGCGGGCCGAGGGATCAGCTTCGATCCGGTCAAGCGCGGCCAGCAGGCCTTCGATCACATCAACCTCTGAGACTGGGTTGCGCAGCTCTGGCCGGTTGATGGTCAGGGTAACAACCCCGTTGTCTGCGGCCTGGTAGAGAACGGCATCTTCCATCATCGGTGTCCTTCCTTTGCGGCCCCGGGATAGGGCAGGGCGCGCGGCTTGTCAGTGGGGGAATGGCTGGCCCGGCGCATTGTCCAGATCGTGACGAGAGCGGCTGCAGCCAGCGCCAGGCACAGGCCGCCCACTGCGCCGAACCCCAGCAGCTGGGCCTGACGCAGCACGGCGAAATGAACCGCATAGAGCGGGAATGAACCCTGGCCGAGCCACATTGCCAGCATCGACGGGCGCTGCACCGCCAGCCCCCCGGCGAGCAGCAGCGGGCACGCGCCGAGCACGAAGGCAAGGTCGTAAGCCCAGTGGTCAATCCCGATCAGCCAGGGCAGAACAATCAACGCCGGAAATCCCAGCGCCGCAAGCAGCGGCGAAATCGGCACCGGCGGCCTGTCACGCCAGGCTTGCCACAGCAGCATCCCCACCGTGTAAGACAATAGCGCGCGGGGCAGCCCTGGCAGCAGCGTGGCCGGGCGCGCACCAAGATCAAGTGTCCCGAATCGGGCAGACAGCAGCGCCGTTGCCAGCAGCGACAGGCCAGCGATCAGCGCCAGCCATGCCGCGCTCAATCGCGCCAGAAACAACCCGTGGATGGCATTGACCACCAGTTCGTAAAACACCGACCAGGCCGGGACGTTAAGCGGGAACAGCTCCTGCTGGTAAGAAACCGGAATGAGCAGGATGTTGGCGGCAAAGATCAGCGCGAACAGCCTGGGGTCTTGCGTGGCGGCCCAGAGATAGCCCGCGCCGATCAGTCCGCCCATGGCCATGGTCGGCCACAAGCGGCGATAGCGGATGCGAAAGAACCGCATACCGCCCATCCCGCCAGCCAGACGCGCGCCATAGGTGCGCGCCATCAGATAGCCGCTGAGCATGAAGAAGAAATCGACCGCCAGATAGGCCTTGCCGAACATGTCGGGAAACCCGCCGTAGATCGCGTGGACGTGCAGCACGAGGACGCAGACGGCGGCAATGCCGCGCATGGCGTCCAGTCCGTACAGCCGTGCCGGGGCTTGGGTCATGCCGGATCGCCTATAAACTTCGCGGCGCGCTGTCGCGCCAAATCGTCATCCCAGCAGTCTCTGGATGAACCAGAAGGTTGCGGTAATGCCGATGGCGTAACTGCTGACCAGAATTGCGGGCCGCAGCGCCCCCGGCGCAAATCGCCGCATCGCCGCGATCAGCAGCAGAACCACCGCGATGATCGCCAGTTGCCCCAGTTCCACCCCGACATTGAAGGTCAGCAGCGCCATTGGCACATCGCTTTCCGGCAGGCCGATTTCGCGCAGCGCGCCGGCAAAGCCGAAGCCGTGGATCAGCCCAAAGCCGAAGGCCACCAGCCACGGGATACGCTCTGACAGTCGCTGCCGGCCATCGCCCTGTTTCACGATTTCTACCGCCAGAAACATGATCGACAGCGCGATCAGCGCCTCAACCGGGGCCTGGGGCAGGCCGAACAGGCCCAGCGTGGTTCCGGCCAGGGTCAGCGAATGGGCGATGGTAAAGGCGGTTGCTGCGCGCACAACGGTCCACAAGTTGCCAAGCAGCAGAACCAGCGCGACCACGAACAGCAGGTGATCATAGCCGGTCAGGATATGTTCGAAGCCCAGCATCAGGTAAGTCTGCGCCACCTGCCAGCGATCGGGCACGGCGCGCACGGTGATCATTGGCTGCGAGCGGGTAAGGCGCTCTGCCTGAACAGGGCGGCCCAGCGGCGCGACCCGCAGCAGGGCGTCGGTGAAGGTTTCCTCCATCCCCGCGATCCCGACCGAGGCACCATCGAGCGGGCGGGTGCAGATAACCGTCATCGCCGCAACCACATTGCTGCCATCGATCCGCGATTGCGCCGGCCCGATTGTGCAAAAGGCGGGAAGGGCAGGCCGCGCCCGGGTGGCTAGGCCGCCCAGGACCGGGGCCTTCCAGATCATCCGCCAATGGGCGGGATCGGTCTGGGTCAGTTCAAGATAGCCGGGGCGCATTTCATCGGCGCGGGCCTGCGCGGCCAGCGCCAGCCAACCGATCAGGCAGGCCAACAGCAGCCGAAAACTCACTTCTTCAGCTCGATCTTCACGTCGTAACCGGCCAGGATGCGGCGGTAATTGGCATCCTCTGCCTTGCGCAGCGCGTCCGCGCGCCAGTCGTTCTCCAGCGCTTGGCGCACGTCGGCCAGTTGCGGCTTGGCCGGGGCGGTCCGCGCGGTAACCTTGACGAGGTGCAGGCCGAAGCCAGAGGCGACCGGCCCTGACCAGGCGCCAAGCGGTTGCTGGCGCAGCCCGGCGACGAACGAATCGCCGAACATTCCGGCAATCTCGCTCGCCGCGCCCTTGGAAAAGCTGGTCGGGACCGGGATAGGTTTGCCAAGGCTTGCCGGATCGGTGCCGCGGCGGATCTGGTCCAGCGCGAACTCCGCGGCCTTGCGCCCTTCGGGGCTGTCAGGACCAAGATATATCTGCGAAAAATCGAACAGCGTTTCCCGGGCGTAGCGCGCAGGGTCCTTGTCCAGCAGGGCCTGAAGCTGCGCGTCGGTTGGCGTCGCAGCCTCCGCCTCGCTGGTGGCGAGCGCGATCATCTTGTTGCGCATCCGCCGCATCACGACTTCGTCATCCTTGTCGAGGCCAAGGCGCAGCGCCTCGCGGTAGTACGCCTGATCGCGAACATAGTCTGCTATCAGGCCATCCAATTCGGCAGGCGTTGGCGGGCGGCGGTAGCTTTCGCTCCAGCGGCTCAGCAACTGGCCAACCACCGCTTCGTTGACCACGATCCGCCGTTCGCCCAGATCGGGCGCGCGCCCGGCAAGCAGGGCATAGACGACCGCCCCGGCGAGCAGGAAGTGCACAAGGGGTTCGCGCAGCACTTGGGCTGCGCGTTCACGCCAGGTCATCGAAAGGAGTCCTCAGCTTGCCGGGGTGTACCAGATCGGCGAGGTATAGGCCCGCTCCTGCGCCTTGACCTCAACATCGGGTCCAAGCTTGATGTGATAGCGCAGCGCATCGAAAGCCGGCCAGCGCGGGGTGGGGATTTCAAGGACGCGCACATAGTAGAACGCGCGGACCGCCGGGTCGAATTCGGGGTCACTCCACACCGTTGCCAGTGTCGCCGCGCCGATCGAATTGGTATAGGTCGCCCTGGCCACATCAACCGTGTCGCCCACCGCCGGAACCTTGCCGCCGGTGACCTTGCGTTTGTCCATGTCGCTCCACACCACGTCAAAGATCTTCTCGTGGAGCTTGCCGGCCTTGTCGACCCAGCCCTTGACCACCTGAACCCGGTCAAGGTTCGCGCCATCAGGATCCTTCAGCGCGGAAACGATGAAGCTGGGCTTGCCGGTCTTGCCGGTAGCAAGGTTGCCGCCCATCGGCACACCGCGTCCGTATCCGGCCTTGACCCAATCGCCGTTCAGATCGTCGCCCTTGAAATCCCAGCCGCCAAAGAAGCGCACGGTCATGCGCGGGCCGGTGGTGCCATAAACCTCGCGCCGGGCCAGCGCATCCCAGATCGCGGCGCGGGTGTTGGCCTTGGCCCAGACCCCGGCATAGCCGCCGGCAAGATATTGCCAGCCAAAGCGAGCTGACTTGGCACCCAGCCCTTGCGGAATCATGGCCCGCTTGGGTCCGGGCTCGACACCAGAATGTTTGCCGAAGAAATTGTTCTCGTCCCCGGTCGATAGCGAGGTGTGGCTGTCAGTCGACCCGATCATGCCGAATTTGTAGGGATTGACCCCCAGATTCTGCTCAAGCAGCAGCCCGCGCTTCAGGGCTTCGCGGACATATTCGGCGGCGAACATATTCGGCTTCTTGTCTTCGGTCAGCATCAGGTTGCCGATGTCCCACCCTGCCTTGCCGAACCCGGCGAACTCGTCATTGGGGGACAGGAAGGGATGCGCCTCGCTATCGCCCTTGATCTGGGTGACCTCGACCACGGGTTCATGATCGGCGCGGCGCTTGGCCCAGGCCGCCGTCATCGGTTTGCCGCCGCCGTCGGTCATCATGAACATCAGGCCGTTGGAGACGTTGGAATTGTGCGGGATCGCCAGCACCTTGCCGCCGGTCTTTGCCTGATAGGCATCCATGTAATCCCACAGCTTGTCCGGGGTCAGCTCGTTGGTGGGATCAAGCGGATCGATCTGCCCGACCCGGTCCTTGCCATCGCGGAAAATGACGTTGCGGTGCAGATTGTTGCCGCCTTGCATTAGGGTATATTCAAAGCCCATGAAGGCGGTGAACTTGCCCGGCTCGTTATAGCGTTCGACCGTGTCCAGATTGGTGTTCCAGACGTTGTGGGTTCGCTCGGCATTGGCTTTGGGATTGCGGAACTGTTCAGGCAGGGTGCCTTTGGCGCGCGCCTCAAGGATTTCGTTCATCGCCTTGACCGATTGCTCCGGCCCCTGATGCATCATGTCATACCATTTGAGCACTTGCGGATCGCGGATCAAGATTCGCGGCGCGTCATAAAGAGCCTTGGTTGATCCCATGCCCTCGGCGTGATCGGTGATCACCAGGAAGTCGAGCGGTCGGGCCAGCTTGGCCTTGACCCCGGTTGAGCTGGTTACTTCCTCACCCCGGGCAAAGCGCAGCGCCTCTTCCGGCCCAAGCCGGTTGCCGAAGACGAAGGCGTCAACCGAATTGGCGGTGTGCAGGTGCGTGTCGCCCCAATAGACCCGCTCTGGATAGGCGGCCTCGGTAACCTCCGCCGCCTTGCTGCCCAAGGCCTTTTCAACCTTGTCACAGCCGGCCAGTGCCGTTCCGGCCAGCAGAACCGCTGCGATAAGCATCCGTGTTTTCATCATGCCCGCTCCACCCATACCGATCCGTTGCGTTCGGCAATGCTTCACAATGCCACTCTCACATTTCGCGTCAACCGAATGCGCGATGCTCCATTGCGATTTTTAACCGATCAATTAAATCGAACGTCGAAAGGGAGAGAATCGTCCATGTCGATGCTGTATGACGAAGGCCAGCAAGCCATCGCCACCGAATCGCGCCGCGTGCTTGATGCGCGGATGGCAAAAGAGCGGCTGCTCGCACTCCTCGATCAAGTCGGTGTGATCGACCGCCCATTCTGGGATACCGCGGTTGAACAGGGCTGGACCGCGCTGGCCATACCGGAGGCGTTCGGCGGGCTGGGCCTTGGGCTGGTTGAACTGGGGCTGGTGGCCCAGGCGGCGGGGGCGGCAACCTCTGGCGCGCCGTTCCTCACTTCTGGTTACGGGCTTTCAAGCGCCCTGATCGGCAGCGGCAACGCCGCGCTGCAACAGGCCTGGCTGCCGCGGCTCGCCAGCGGTGAAGTAACTGCGGCAGTTGCCTTTGCCGAGGGCAATACGGTTCTTCCCGCCCAGCCTGCGGTCACGCTGTCGGGCGGCAAGCTGAACGGCGGCAAGCCCGCAGTGGTCGGGGCGGCCAGCGCTGACGTGGCGCTGGTCTGGGCCAGCGCGGGCGGACAGCCCGTGCTGGCGCTCGCCGAACTGGCGGGTGTGGAGCGGCGCGCGGTCAGCAGCTATGACAATACCCGGCTGCACGCTGATCTGACCTTCAGGGATACCCCGGTGCAGGTTGTGGCCGAAGGCGCGGCTGCCCACGCGCTCGCGCTGGATGTCCTCGCCCGGATGGCGGTGGTTACGGCGCATGAGCAGGTCGGCGGGGCCGAGGCGCTGCTGCACATAGCCCGCGATTATGCCGTCACCCGCAAGGCCTTTGGCCAGCCGATCGGCGCGTTCCAGTCAATCAAGCATCGCATTGCCGAGATGTACGGACTGGTCGAGATTGCCCGGGCCAATTGCATCCACGCTGCCGCCAGCGAAGGACAGCCGGGTTTCCTGATCGCCGCCGCCGATGCGCGGATCAGCGCGACAGAGGCCTATGACACCAATGCTCGCGATTGCATGCAGATCCACGGCGGAATCGGGGTGACCTGGGAACTGGGCCTGCACTTGCATATGCGCCGCGCGCGCAGCCTGGCCGCAGAGCAGGGAAGCCTGCTGTTCTGGGAAGACCTGCTGGTGAACCAACTGACCGGAGAGGCAGCATGAGCGAGATCGAAACCTTCCGCCAGAATGCCCGCGCCTTTCTGGAGAAGATGGCCCCCAAATATGGCCGCGATGCCCGCGCCGGCAACACGGTTGAGCAAGACCTGGCCCTGGGCCGCGAATATATGGCGGCGCGTTATGACGCCGGGTTCGGCGGGATCAACTGGTCGCCCGAGGTGGGCGGGCAGGGCCTGTCCAACATGCACAAGATCGCCTTCGATGCGGAAGAGATGCAGTTCGGGATGCCGGTGCAGTTCTTCGGCATTTCGCTGGGAATGCCGGTGCCGATCCTGATTCACTATTGCCAGGACAAGGCTTTCGTGAAGGAACGCGTAAGGAAGGCGCTGCGCGGCGAGGAAATCTGGTGCCAGATGTTCTCCGAACCCTCGGGCGGGTCAGACCTTGCGGCGCTACGCACCCGGGTTGAGCCAGACGGCAACGGCTGGAAAATGAACGGGCAGAAGATCTGGACCAGCTGGGCGCAGTATTGTGACTACGGCGTGATCGTCACCCGCTCTGATCCCACGGTGGAGAAGCACAAGGGGCTGACCTATTTCTGGATCGACATGAAGTCGCCGGGGGTCGAAGTCCGCCCGATCAAGCTGGCCGGCGGGGACAGTCACGTCAACGAGGTGTTCTTTGACGATGTCCGGCTGGAGGATGAACAGCGCCTTGGCGCGGTGGGCGGCGGGTTTGGCGTGGCGCTGCACACGCTGATGATCGAACGCTACATCGCCACCGACAGCGCCGGGTTCGGCCCGCACCTCGACGAATTCGTCAAGCTGGCGCAGGAGGTTGAGATCAATGGCAAGCCCGCGATTGAGGACGGCCGCATCCGTTCCGCCATCGCCCGCAACCATGCGATGCGCGCCGGGCTTGATTCGATTACCAAGCGCGCCTTTCTGATGATGCAGGCGGGGATGCAGCCGGGACCGGAGGGATCGCTGCAAAAGCTGGTTGCGGTGCGCAGCCGGCAGAAACTGTCCGAACTGGCGATGGACCTGAAGGGCAACGAGGGGTTTGCGTTCGATCCGCACGCCTTCGTCAAGACTGACTGGGGCACAAGCTGGCTCAACGCGCCAACCGGGCGCATCGCCGGCGGATCGGACGAGGTGCTGCTCAACACCATCGCCGAGAAGGTTCTTGGCCTGCCGCAGGATCACCGCCCGGACAAGGGTGTACCCTTCAACCAGATCCCGGCGTGATTTCCGTTCCCCTTGGATCGTCATTGCGAGCGTATCGAAGCAATCCAGAGGTTCGCTGCGCAACGCTCTGGATTGCTACGTCGCTCTGCTCCTCGCAATGACGATTCTGGAGATAGACTACGATGACCGAAGCCGATGACATCACCGAAATCCGCCGCGCGGTGCAGGCGCTGTGCGGCGAATTTCCGGGCGAATACTGGCGGGAGAAGGACCGGGACCGGGCCTATCCCGGCGAATTCGTTGATGCCCTGACCCGCGCCGGGTTTCTTGCAGCGCTGATCCCGGAGGAATTTGGCGGATCGGGGTTGAAGCTCGACGCCGCAGCGGTGATCATGGAAGAGATTCAGGCGGCGGGATGCAACGGCGCTTCGGCGCACGCCCAGATGTATATCATGAACACCCTGCTGCGTTATGGAAGTGCGGAGCAGAAGGCGCAGTACCTGCCAGGGATCGCCAGCGGCAAGCTGCGCTTGCAGGCCTTTGGCGTCTCCGAACCGACCAGCGGAACCGATACGCTGTCGCTGCGCACCGTGGCGGTTCGCGACGGCGATCATTACATCGTCAACGGCCAGAAAATCTGGACCAGCCGCGCGGAGCATTCCGACCTGATGCTGCTGCTCGCCCGCACCACGCCGCGTGATCAGGTGAAGAGCAAGACCGAAGGGCTGTCGATCTTCCTGGTTGATATGCGCGAGGCCAAGGGGAAGGGCCTGACCATCAAGCCGATCCGCACGATGATGAACCATTCGACCACAGAGGTATTCTTCGATGATATGCGCATCCCCGCCTCAAGCCTGATCGGTGAGGAGGGGAAGGGCTTTCGCTATATCCTCTCGGGCATGAATGCCGAACGTATCCTGATCGCGGCGGAGTGCATCGGCGATGCCAAGTGGTTCATCCGCAAGGCCACGGACTATGCCAGGGAGCGCAGCGTTTTCGCCCGCCCGATTGGCCAGAACCAGGGCGTCCAGTTTCCGATTGCCCGCTGCTATGCCCAGATGCGCGCGGCGGAGCTGATGGTGCACCGCGCTGCGCAGGTCTATGATGCCGGCGGCAATCCGGGTGAAGAGGCCAATATGGCCAAGCTGCTGGCGTCAGAGGCAAGCTGGGCCGCGGCGGATATGTGCGTCCAGACCTTCGGTGGATTCGGCTTTGCCGAGGAATACGATGTGGAGCGCAAGTTCCGCGAAGCCCGGCTCTACACGGTTGCCCCGATCAGCACCAACCTGATCCTGTCCTACCTAGCCGAACACGTGCTGGGCCTGCCACGAAGCTACTGACGGAACAGGCGGTTCGCGAAGCAATGCAAGACATCACCTGATCAAGGGCGTTGCCGGGGCTTGCAGCGATCCGGTTTCCGGTGCAACCAGTCGCGCCATGGTCGCCAGCACATTTGAACTGTTCAAGATCGGCGTCGGGCCGTCCTCGTCACACACCATGGGGCCGATGACCGCCGCAGCGGATTTCATCGCCGCATTGGAAGAACGGGTGGAAGATGTCGCACGGGTCGAGGCGCGGCTCTATGGTTCGCTGGCGCTGACTGGAAAGGGTCACGCCACTGATCGCGCGGTGATTCTGGGCCTGGCCGGGGTGCGGCCCGAATCCTGCTGTCCCGACGCCGCGGATGATCTGGTGCGCAAGGTTCGCGCCGAGGGGCGTCTGCCGCTGGGAGGCATCCATCCCATCGACTTTGATGAGGGGCGCGACCTCGTTTTCCTGCAACGCGAACGGCTTGATTACCATTCCAACGCGATGCGCTTTGCCGCCTTTGACCGGGCCGGCGCGATCATCGCCGAGCGCACCGCCTATTCGATTGGCGGCGGCGCGGTGGTGCTTGAAGAGGAACTGGGCCGCAACGACGAAGGCGGGCTGTGGGACGTGCCGCATCCGTTTGCCTCGGGCGCGGATCTGCTGGCCCGGTGCCGGGATGCTGGCCTGTCGATCGCCGAACTGATGCGCGCCAACGAACGCGCGATGCGCAGCGACGATGAGATTGCGGCGCGGCTTGAGGCGCTGCGCAGCGCGATGAGCCAGTGCATTGACCGCGGCATTGCCCAGTCGGGCGAACTGCCCGGCGGGCTGTCAGTGAAACGTCGCGCGCCGACGATCTATGCCCAGCTCCGCGAGCGGCAGGAACGCGCGCTGGCCGATCCGCTCAGCGTGATCGACTGGATCAACCTGTGGGCGCTGGCGGTGAACGAGGAAAACGCTGCGGGTGGCCGCGTCGTTACCGCGCCAACCAATGGCGCGGCGGGAATCGTGCCTGCGGTACTGCGCTATTACGAACGCTTCGCCCCCGGAGCTTGCGCCATGGGTGCTGAAACCTTTCTGCTGACGGCCGCCGCCATCGGATCGCTGTTCAAGGAAAATGCCTCGATCTCCGGGGCCGAGGTCGGCTGTCAGGGAGAGGTTGGGGTGGCCTGCTCGATGGCGGCGGCCGGGCTGGCGGCGGTCATGGGCGGGACGAACGAGCAAATCGAAAACGCGGCCGAGATTGGCATGGAGCATAACCTGGGCCTGACGTGCGACCCTATCGCCGGGCTGGTCCAGGTGCCGTGCATNNCTGGTTCAGGTGCCCTGCATCGAACGCAACGCGGTGGGGTCTATCAAAGCGGTGGAGGCGGCGCGGCTGGCGCTGCTGGGCGATGGCACGCACCGCGTCAGCCTCGATCAGGTGATCGAAACCATGCACAAGACGGGGCTGGACATGAGCACCCGTTACAAGGAAACCTCGCTGGGCGGTCTGGCGGTCAACGTGGTGGAATGCTGATTGATGCAAAGTGCGGTGCGGCTGCTGATTTGCGATATCGATGGCACCTTGGTGCGTCACGACAAATCACTGCCAGACCAAAACGTAGCCGCGATCCGCGACCTGACCGCGCGCGGGGTGATCGTCTCGCTGATTTCGGCGCGGCCGCCGGCGGGGATGATCGGCATTGCGCGCCAGCTTGGGCTGACGGGGCCGTTTGGCGCGTTCAACGGCGGCACGATTTTTCGGGCTGATGGAACCGAGCTTTCCGCGGCCCATGTACCGGCGGGGACGGCGCAGGCATTGCTTGATCTCTACGCCCAGCCCGGGGTTACGCGCTGGCTGTTCGCATCCGGGCGCTGGCTGACCAGCGATCCCGCCAATCCCCACACCCCGCGCGAAATCATTTCGTCAGGCCTTCAGCCGCAGGCAAGCGATGACTTTGCCCCCTGGCTGGACAAGGTCGACAAGGTTGTGGCGGTTTGTGATGATGATCCGGTCATGGACCGGATCGAAGTGCAGGCGCGCGATCTGGCCGGGGTGGCTGCCAACGTGGTCCGTTCGCAAGAGTATTACCTCGATGCCACCGCGCCAAGTGCCAACAAGGGCGATGGGGTGACCGCGCTGGCAAACCTGTTTGGCGTCCCGCTTGAGCAGGTGGCGGTGATCGGGGATCAGGCCAATGACATCGCGATGTTCCGCGTGGCCGGCATGGCCATCGCCATGGGTCAGGCCAAGCCGGAAGTGCAGGCTGCAGCGCACCGCATTGCCGCCAGCAACGAGAACGCAGGCGTCGCCGACGCCATCGCCAGGTTCGTTGTTCCGACATTGTAGGAAGAAATGGTCGGGGAAAGAGGATTCGAA
>JAFEEX010000047.1 GCA_018240895.1 Pseudomonadota bacterium
CAGCACGGTGACGAAATAGGGCACCGTCACCTGCCGCGCGCCGCGCGCATCGGTGCGGCGGGCCAGCACATCGAAAGTGACCTGCGAATAGACTTTCTCACCCGCGTCGTTGCAGCTTGTCCGCACGTTGGTCATGGCGGCAACCACATCGATATTATCAGCCGTGGTGCTGCCGGGAGTGCGGAACAGGGTAACGTCGCCGGTGTAATCGGGAATGCCGACCGCCGGGCAGGTGCTGCGTACCGCCTGAATGCCCACGCCTTCATCAACCACGATATCGCCCTTGGTCTTGCAGCCGGCCAGGGCAACAAGCAGCGCAGTGGCGGTAAACAGGCGCAAGCGAACGGTCATCGGGACATCCTTGAAAGCTGCCGTGGGTGGCTTCCACTTGCCCTAGCGGCACGCGGAGCAAAGCGCTAGGGGGGCGAACATGAACGCCACCTTTCCCGGATCGGGGCCTGCCCCGGACCCCACGTCGGACGAAATCCCGCTCCGCCTGTTGCTGGCCGCGCCTCGCGGATTCTGCGCCGGGGTGGACCGCGCGATAGAGATCGTCGAACGCGCGCTCAAGCACTATGGCGCACCGGTCTATGTCCGGCACGAAATCGTGCACAACCGCTATGTCGTCGATGGCCTGAAGGCCAAGGGCGCGGTGTTTGTGGAAGAACTGGATGAAGTGCCGGACGGTGCCCCCGTGGTGTTTTCGGCGCACGGCGTGCCCAAGGCCGTGCCAGCCGCAGCAACCACGCGCGGGCTGGACTGGCTTGACGCGACCTGCCCGCTGGTCAGCAAGGTTCACCGCCAGGCCGAACGCCAGATAGAGGCGGGACGGCATATCCTGTTCATCGGCCACAAGGGTCATCCCGAAGTGATCGGCACGCTGGGCCAGGTGCCTGCGGGAACGATCACCCTGGTCGAAACGCTGGCCGATGTCGCCGCGCTGCCCTTTGCCGCCGATGCGCCGCTGGCGTTCCTGACCCAGACCACGCTGTCAGTCGACGATACCGCGGATATCGTTGCCGCGCTGCGCGCCCGCTTTGCCCAGATCGTTGGCCCCAAGGCAGAGGACATCTGCTATGCCACGTCAAACCGGCAGGCGGCGGTCAAGACCATCGCCCCGCAGTGCCAGCTTGTGCTGGTGATCGGGGCGCCGAACAGTTCCAATTCGCTGCGGCTGGTCGAAGTGGCGGAACGCTGCGGGGCCAGGGCGCACCTGATCCAGCGCGCGTCGGAAATCGAGCCGGGCTGGCTGGACGGGGTGGAAACCATCGGGCTTACAGCCGGTGCCTCCGCGCCTGAGGAACTGGTCAACGAAGTGATCGACCGACTGTCCGCGCTGCGCCAGGTAACGGTTGAGCAGGTCGTCTCCGCGGTTGAAAAGATGGTGTTCAAGCTGCCCCGGCAATTGGCCGACTGACGCGATGGCCGTCTATACCCAGCTTGGCGCAGAGGATCTGGCCGCCCTGATCGCAGAGTTCGATGTCGGCAGCCTTACCAGCGCCAAGGGCATTGCCGAAGGCGTATCCAATTCCAACTGGCTGATCGAAACGAGCGGCAGGCACGGCGGCGGCGCGCGGTTTATCCTGACGATGTACGAATTTCGCATCGACATTGCCGAGCTGCCTTATTTTCTGGGCTTGCTCGATCATCTGGCGGCGCATGACTGCCCGGTTCCCCGCACGATCCATGATCGCAGCGGCGCACTGTACCGCACGATCGGGGACAAGGCGGTGGCGCTGATCGAATATCTGCCCGGTGTTTCGGTCAGCCAGCCCCGGCCTGATCAGGCGCGATCGGTCGGCCAAGCCCTGGCCCAGCTGCACCTGGCTGCGGCAGGCTTTGGCGCAAGCCGGGCCAATGCAATGAATCTGGCCGAATCGCAGCGGCTGATCGGGGCTTGCACCGCAAATGGTCTGGCCCTGATCGATCCCGCCCTGCCGGCGTTGGTTCAAACCGAACTGGCCGGCGTTGCCGCAGCATGGCCCGGCGGTCTGCCAAAATCGGTGATCCATGCCGATCTGTTCCCCGACAACGTGCTGATGCTGGACGACAAAGTTACCGGCCTGATCGATTTCTATTTCGCCTGCAACGATATCACCGCTTACGATGTGGCGGTGACTCATGCGGCGTGGTGCTTTTCAGCGGACGGCAGCGGATTTGATCCCGCGCTGTCACGCGCCCTGCTTGACGGGTATGAGGCGGTGCGGCCGCTGTCCGCGGCAGAACGCGCTGCCCTGCCGGTGCTGGCGCGCGGCGCATCGCTGCGTTTCCTTGCCAGCCGGGCCTATGACTGGCTCAACACACCCAAGGGGGCGCTGGTCATGCCCAAGGATCCGCTGGCCTTCGCCCGCCGCCTGCGGTTCTATGCAGACCCCGCAAATGCCGGAATTTTCGCATGAAGAAGGTAGAGATATTCACTGACGGCGCCTGCAAGGGCAATCCCGGCCCCGGCGGCTGGGGGGCATTGCTGCGCATGGGCCAGCACGAAAAGGAACTGTCCGGTTCCGATCCCGACACCACCAACAACCGCATGGAAATGACCGCGGCGATCCAGGCGCTGAACGCCCTGACCGAACCGTGCGAGGTTACCCTGCACACTGACAGCCGCTATGTAATCGACGGGATCACCAAATGGGTCCACGGCTGGAAGAAGAAGGGCTGGGTCAATGCCAGCCGCCAGCCGGTGCGCAATGCCGACCTGTGGCACGACCTGATCGAGGCCGCCGCACGTCACCAGATCGAATGGGTGTGGGTCAAGGGGCACGACGGCCACCCGGAAAACGAACGCGTTGACCGGCTGGCCAGCAACGCTGCACTGGGCAGCGCAGGGGTCAGCTAAAATCTGTCTCGATCAGATTGAGACAGCAAAGCCCTTCCCCTTGGGGAAGGGTTGGGATGGGGGTTCTGCCCTCTCGGGCGCCGAGCCCCCACCCCGAGCCCGTCCCCGCCGGGGAGGGGGGATTGAGTCAGGGCAGCACAGCCACTGACGCTGCCCGCAGTATATTCCCTTAGCTGTTGTCTTCGATCGGCGCGTCAGGTCCGTTCTTCTTGATCGAGGCAATCGCGTTTTCAGCGCTGGCCTTGCTGGCGTACCCTTCGGTCGCAAACATGATTTCCGAATTGTATTTGAAGCGGACGCGGAACTCGCCGGCCTTGTCCTTGTAGATTTCAAACTTGTGCGCCATCGGGCCCTCCATTGGATTGAGAGGCGAGACTAGCGCAAACCGTTCGATTCGCTAGAGAACAAATCGCTTCGGCGAATAGGGTGCCGGGTCCACCTGCCTCCGTGCATCCCCGCGCAGCAGGCCGAGCGCCAGATCGGCGGCGGCGGGTGCGGTCTGGATGCCGAAACCGCCCTGGCCGGCAAACCAGAAGAAGCCGGGTTCGGCAGGATCGAAACCATAGACCGGCAGCCTGTCCGGCGCAAAGCTGCGCAGCCCGGCCCAGCTGCGCTCCACCCGCTCAATCGGCCAGTCGAGCACCTGTTCAAACCGGTCGATCGCGATCGCCACGTCGATTTCCTCGGCCGCGGCATCGCAGGGCGGGCTTGGCGTCTCGTCATGGGGGCTGAGCCACAACCGTCCGCTTTCCGGCTTAAAATAGTACAACTCGTCCATCCCCAGCACCAGCGGCAGCGTCGGCGGCACCGGCACCCCCATGCGAAGCTGCGCCATGGTTCTGCGCATCGGCTGGATGCCGATCGGGGCAACACCAGCGATCGCGGCAACCTGATCAGCCCAGGCCCCGGCGGCGTTGATCAGCACGCCAGCGGAAAAGGTCCGCCCATCCGCAAGGTGCAGTTCCCAGCCCAGCCCGCGCCGGGCGGCCCGCGCCAGCCGCGCCCGGGTCAACAATTCCGCCCCGCCCTGCCGCGCCTGCTTCAGCCAATGCTGATGCAGTCCGGCCACATCAATATCGGTGCAGTCAGGCTCATAGGCACCGTGCTGCCATTCATCGCGCAGCCCGGGTAGCCAGGACTCCAGCCCGGCACGGTCGAGCGATTCAACCCGAACACCCAATGCAGCAAAGCGGGCGGCGAACGCTTCGATTTCCGCCAGTTCGCTGTCCCGTGCCAGGGTAAGTCCGCCGCGCGGGGACAGAAAACCGGCGGATTGCAAAAACGGCCCGGACGCGGTGGTCAGCGGCTGAATCAGCGGCCCACCATAGCTTTCCGTCCAGAATGCAGCGGAGCGGCCGGTGGAGTGGTAGGCAGGGCGATCTTCCGCCTCTATGATCAGAACACGGGCTTGTCCGGCCAGACCCGCCGCCAGCGAGACGCCGGCAATGCCGGCACCAACGATCACATAATCATAGATTTCCGTCACGACATCAACCGGCGGCAACCCGGCCCAGAAAATCGTCACAGGCCGCAATCGCGCGATCGCGTACCGGATCAATCTCGCGCAGGATTTCGTGATGCGCCTCATCACCAAAGCGGATCAACTCGCAATCGTGCAGGCGTCCTGCCGCGGTGACGATCGCCTTGTGATCGACCAGTTTGTCGTTCACGGTTGAAACGATCAGCACCGGCATCCGCACCACTTCCAGCGCGTCAGGCCCGGCCAGTTCGCGCATCGAGACATAGGCCCGCTCAACCCAGCCCCACGATCCCGGCCCCATCGCCAGTTCTGGGCGGGCACCGCGCCACCACAATTCGTCTGCGTACCGTTCACCATCATGGGTCAGCAGATGGATTCGGTCAGCGGGAACCTCTCCCGGCTTTTCGCTCCATTTCCAGGCCGGGCGGCGGCGATCACCCAGTGCCGCCATCAATCGTGCGGCCATGTGCATCACCGCAGCGGGGGCATATTTGTCACGGAAACCCAGCATTGGCGCTGACAGGATCAGGCCATCGGGATCGACCCGGCCTTCCGCCGCCGCGCGCAACACCAGATGACCGCCCATGGAATGGCCGGCCAGAACGTGCGGGCCGGGCGTTTGCGCCTTCCACTGTTGCCAGAAGGCGGCAAGATCAGCGATCCAGACGGAGAAATCGTCGATATGTCCGGTATAGGGATCAAGCCCCAACCGCCCCGATCCAGCCTGGCCGCGCCAGTCTGCGGCTGTTACCTGCCAGCCAAGACTGTGCCAGTGATCCAGCGTTTCCAGATACTTTTCATAACAGTCCCCCCGTCCTGGCATGAACAGTAGCGAACCCTTGGCCTGGCCGGCTGGCTGCGTCCAATCGATCCGGCGGATCACATGGCCATCGCCGGTCGTCCAAGAGGATTCGTGTGCGGACGCGGGGATTGCGCGCCGGTCGATTGCAGGGTTCATTGGCTAATTCCGGCCTCTCGGGACTGGTTACTATTTGGTAAGTCCTGATCTTTAAACGTGCTTCCTGAGACCAGGGGGCACCAATGCCGGACTTCGATTTTCGTTACCTTCTGATGGGGGCGTTGGCAATTGCACTGCTGATTGCCGCCTTTACCGATCTGCGCCGTCGCCAGATCGACAACTGGCTTAACGCGGCCATTGCCGCGACCGCCCCGCTTTACTGGCTGGCCGCCGGCTACTCGCTGTGGCCCGATGTCGTTTACCAACTTGGCCTCGCGACAGCGGTTTTCGCGGTCTTTGCGGTGCTGTTCGCGCTGCGCTGGATGGGCGGCGGTGACGTCAAGCTGCTGACCGCGCTGGCGCTGTGGATTGCGCCGCACTGGTTCCTGAAGATGCTGGTCGTCATGGCGCTGGTTGGCGGACTGCTCACGATCGTCATTGGTGCCTGGCACATTGCCCGCCGCCAGCGTGACCGCGTTGCCATTCCCTATGGCGTGGCGATCGCCACCGCCGGGCTGTGGGTCATCGTCACTCAATATTCGAACACAATCACCGTTGCCGGTCTGTCGAGCGGATTGCGGTGAACCGGATTTTAACCAGTTTGCCCGAAGAGAAAGCAACAACTTCGGGAAATTTCGAGAGGGCTTGCTGAGCCATGGATAAGAAAAAGCTAGCATTGCTGATGGGTGCACTGGCCATTGCCATTGGCACGGCCCTGGCTGCCCGCAGCCTGTTTGTGGGGGCGTCCGCACCAAAGGCGGAGGCGGCCCAGCAAGCGCCCAAGGGGCCCAAGGTGCTGGTTGCCCAGCGCGCCTTGCCCGTTGGCACGATTATTACGGCTGATTCTGTTTCCTATCAGCAGTGGCCCAAGGAAATGATCCAGGACGCCTATTTCATTGATGGCACGTCCGACATGAACAAGCTGCTTGGCACGGTGGTACGTTACCCGATCACCGCTGGCCAGCCGGTCACGCAGGGCGCCTTGGTCAAGCCCGGTGATCGCGGCTTCCTCGCGGCGGCGCTTGGCCCCGGCATGCGCGCGGTGACCATTCCTGTATCGCAGAAAACCGGCGTTGCCGGCTTCATCTTCCCCGGCGATCATGTCGATCTGATGCTGACCCAGCAGGTCAAGGCAACCGACGGCGGGGAACCGCTCAAGACCGCCGAAACCTTCCTGCGCAACCTGCGCATCCTTGCCACCGACCAGGCAACCGAGACCGAAACCGAAAACGGCAAGACCGTGGTCAAGACCGCGCGTACCGTGACGCTGGAGGTTACCCCCAAGATCGCGGAAAAGATCGCCGTGGCGGACAATGTCGGCACGCTCAGCCTTTCGCTGCGTTCGCTGGCGGATAGTCAGGCCGATCTGGATCGGGCAGTCGCCAACGGCAACATCAAGGTTCCCGCCGGCATGAGCAAGCAGGACGAGGACAAGTTCCTGTCGCAGGCGATGAACCGCCCCAACGACGGCGGATCAACCTATGCCACCGGCGGCGATGTCTCACGCTTTCAGCGCCGCGCCATGCCGACCGAAGAACAGGTTGCCAGGCAGGCCGCCCGGGCCAGCACTGCATCGTCATTCTCCAGCGCCCCCTCCGGCGCGAGTGGCGGAGCGCCCGCCGCCCCGGTTCGCCTTGGCCCGGTTGTCCGCGTGACCCGCGGCAAGGTTACCACTGAAGAAAGCGTGGGACGCTGAGATGCTGATCCGCAAGCCAATCGCCGCTCACGGCTCCAAGAAAGGCAGCCCGATGAATCGCCTTGCCATTCAATTCCTGACTGCTGCCTGCCTGGCCGCTCCGCTGGCGCTGCTGGCGGCACCTTCCGCCCAGGCCCAGTCGATTTCACGTCCGGCCAATGACGTTATCCTGTCGGTCGGCCGCGGCCAGCTCGTCACCGTAGGCGGCGCGATGGCGGACGTGTTCGTTGCCAACGAACAGATCGCCGACGTGCAGGTCAAATCACCCCGCCAGCTTTACGTCTTCGGCAAGGGCGGCGGCGAAACCACCGTCTATGCCAGCGACAGCTCTGGCAATGTGATCTGGTCTGCCAACGTCCGGGTGGGATCGAACATCGAAAGCGTCGACCAGATGCTGCGCCTGGCCATGCCTGATGCAAAGGTTGCGGTTTCGACCATGGGCACCAATACCTTCCTGCTGACCGGCACGGTCGCCGCGCCGGAAGACGCCGCCGAGGCCCAGCGCCTGGTTCAGGCCTATGTCGGCAAGGACGCCAACGTCATTTCGCGCCTCAAGATGGCAACGCCATTGCAGGTCAACCTTCAGGTCCGCTTTGCCGAGGTCAGCCGCTCGCTGGTGCGCCAGATTGGCGTCAACTTGACAACCGTTGACGATTCGGGCGGGTTCAAATTTGGGCTGGGACAGGGCAATCCTGCCAGCCAGGTCGTGCCTTCTTATATTGATCCCACCACCGGATTGCGCGTACCCGTCGGGCCGCTCGCGGTTGGCAACAACTACAAAGGCGCCGGCTACAACATCGTCAACAGTGCAGCGGTCGGCGGGACCATTGCCGGCATGGGCAGGTTCCTTGGCCTCGACCTGCTCGGCGCGCTGGATCTGGGCGAAACGCTTGGTCTGGTAACTTCGCTGTCTTCACCCAACCTGACCGCACTGTCAGGCGAAACCGCAGACTTCCTGGCGGGCGGCGAATTCCCTATCCCGATGAGCCAGGGGCTGGGCACCACCTCGGTCGAATTCAAGAAGTTCGGTGTCAGCCTGTCCTATACGCCAACCGTTCTGGCCAATGGCCGGATTTCGATGCGGGTTCGCCCCGAGGTGTCGGAGCTGTCTAGCCAGGGGGCCATCACCCTTAACGGCTTCCAGGTTCCGGCGCTGACCGTGCGCCGCGCTGAAACGACGATCGAGCTTGGCTCTGGCCAGAGCTTCATGATCGCCGGCCTGATGAGCAACAACGCGCAAAACACGCTGAAGAAGATGCCGGGCGCGGGTGACATCCCGATCCTGGGATCGCTGTTCCGGTCAACCAATTTCCAGCGTGGCGAAACCGAGCTGGTGATCGTTGTGACGCCTTATCTGGTCAACCCGGTCAACGCCAATGACATCAAGCTGCCGACCGATGGCTACCAGAACGCCAACACCCTTCAGCAGTTGCTTGGCCATATGGACAGCGACGGCAAGTCTGGCGGCGACAGGCCCAAACCGACAGCGGCACCTTCCGCCGCGCCGGGACCGAAGGTGGGCGAGCTTGATGCGCCTGCGCTTCCGGTCGCTCCGGCCCAGGAAAGCAAAAAGTCCAGCAAGAAGTCCCGCTCTGCCGATGCCGCGAAAAACGCGGCGCCCGGCTTCAGCCTGAATTGAGAGAGGTGAAGACCATGGGTATTCGAAACAACCACGCAGCACTTCCCGCGGCCATCGTCCTCTCGCTCGGCCTGGCTCTTGGCGGTTGCGGGAACGGACTGGGCGGCAACCGCAGCCTTGAATCGGTCCACCAGCCGGTGGTCGAGCGGACCAATTTCACACTTGACGTAACCGCCGGGCCGGGCGGTCTCTCTCTGCCCGAACAACGTCGCCTGGCCGGCTGGTTTGATGCGCTGAACCTGCGCTATGGTGACCGGATCTCGATCGACGATCCGCTGGACAGCGGATCGACCCGGTCGGCAGTGGAAGCTGTCGCCTCTCGCTATGGCATGCTGGTCGCTGCCGATGCGCCGGCCACCACCGGCAACATCAATGCCGGCACGGTCCGCGTGATCGTTACCCGGTCCAGCGCCCACGTACCGGATTGCCCCAACTGGTCGGTGAAAACGGACAATGCGCTGAGCAACGCCACCAGCACCAATTATGGCTGCGCCATCAATTCGAACCTGGCGGCCATGGTCGCCGATCCGGAACACCTGATCAAGGGTGCCGAAGGATCGAGCGAGACCACCGTGATGAGCTCGAACAAGGCCATCAACAGTTATCGCGATGCCAAGCCGACCGGCGAAGGCGGGCTGAAAGCAACCTCAACCAAAAGCGGAAGCTAAGTCATGAATGCTCCCTGGAAACCCGGTACACCGGGCAATCGCGATGCCTTCAATGCGTTCATTTGTGATGAAGCCGCGCTGGATGTTCTGCGCCCGGTCGTGATCGAATTGGGCTGGCAGCCTGAAAAGTGCAACAAGGGCGGCCTGCGCAATGCGGTGCAATCCCTGTCGATCACGGCCAGCCCGAATATCCTGATGGTCGATCTGTCGGAAAGCGGCGATCCGCTTAGCGACATCAACGCCCTGGCAGAGGTTTGCGAACCCGGCACGGTGGTGATCGCGGTTGGCCAGGTCAACGATGTCCGGCTTTACCGCGATCTGATCGCCAGCGGCATTCATGACTATCTGCTAAAGCCGCTGTCCCCCGGACAGGTGCGCGATGCGCTGGTCAATGCCCAGGCGGTTTTCACCGCACCCAAGCATCACGATCCGGCAGTGGCCAAGCGCCACATCTCTACCGCGGTGATCGGCACGCGCGGCGGTGTCGGGGCTTCCACGCTGGCAACCTCTCTGGCTTGGCTGTTCAGCGCTGATGAAAAGATGCCGACCGCGCTGCTCGATCTGGATGTCCATTTCGGCACTGGCGCTTTGGCGCTGGACCTGGAACCGGGCCGCGGCCTGACCGACGCGATCGAGAACCCGGGCCGGATCGACGGCCTGTTCATCGAACGCGCGATGATCCGCGCCAACGATCAGCTTGCGATCCTTTCAGCCGAAGCGCCGATGAATTCGCCGCTGATGACCGATGGTGCCGCCTTCGTTCAGCTTGAGGACGAGTTCCGTCAGGCCTTCGAAATGACGGTGATCGATCTGCCGCGCAATATGCTGATCAATTTTCCGCATCTGCTGGCAGACGTGAACGTGGTGCTTCTGGTCACCGAAATGACACTGGCCGGTGCCCGCGATGCGATCCGCATCCTGTCCTGGCTCAAGACCAATGCGGCGCACGTTCAGCCGATTGTCGTGGCCAACCGGGTCCAGGCCGGCATAGCCGAAATCAGCAAGGCCGATTTCGAAGCGTCGATTGAACGCAAGATCGGATTTTCAATCCCTTATGACATCAAGGCGGCAACCAATGCCGCCAAGCTGGGCCAGACCTTTGCCGATGCCAACCGCAGCAGCAAGGCCGGCAGCGTCATCCGTGACATCGCCAAGGCGGTCATGGGTGTCAGCGACGGCGAGGTTGTTGACCACGCCATCAAGGCGAAGACCTCTCTGCTCGGCAAGTTCGATCTCAAGGCCCTGATGGCCAAGAAGGAAAAGACCCCCGCCTCTGCCAAGGCGTAAGGCGAAACCGGCTCCGCCCCGCGTTTCGGCGCGGCGCGGGTGCCATTGATATGAAAGGCGATCAGCGCAGATGAGCACTATCCAGCTCCTCTTGGTGGCATTGGGCCTGATGGGCATCATGGTGCTGGGCTATCTGGCCTTTTCCGGCCCCTCGGTCGGCAAGGAAAGCGCGCGTCGGCTTCAGGCGGTGCGTTATCGCCATTCGGAAAGCACGATCGACCGGGTTGAGGCGCAGCTCAAGAAAGCCGTGGCCGCGCGCAAGCCCAGGATGCACCAGATCGCGGGATCGGAATCACGGATCGCTGCGCTGGCGCTGCGCCTGCACCGGACGGGCAAGGGCTGGACACTGAGCCAGTATCTCTATGCATCCGGCGGGATCGCCCTGGCCATTACCGTGCTGATGTACCTCAAATCAGGTTCGATCGGGCTGTCGCTGGCTCTGGGTGCGATGGTTGGCGCTGCCGTTCCGCACATGGTTGTGGGCAGCGCCATCAAGAAGCGCACGGTCCAGTTCACCACCAAGTTTCCCGATGCGATCGAGCTTCTGGTTCGCGGTCTGCGTTCCGGCCTGCCGGTGACCGAAACCCTTGGTGTGATCGCCACCGAGGTTCCCGGACCGGTGGGTGAGGAATTCAAATCGATTACCGAACGCATCAAGATCGGCAAGACGATGGAAGATTCGCTTCAGGACACGGCCGACCGGCTCAATATGCCGGAGTTCAGCTTTTTCTGCATCACCCTGGCAATACAGCGCGAAACCGGCGGCAACCTGGCCGAAACCCTGTCGAACCTGGCCGATGTGCTGCGCAAACGCGGGCAGATGAAGCTGAAGATCAAGGCAATGAGTTCTGAATCGAAAGCATCGGCCTACATCGTGGGTGCCTTGCCGTTCATCGTCTTTGGCCTGATCTGGTTTGTGAACCCCAGCTATATTGAAAAGTTTTTTGTCGATCAGCGTCTGATCGCGGTCGGCCTGGGCGGACTCTGCTGGATGAGCCTGGGCGTGTTCATCATGAGCAAGATGGTCAGCTTCGAGATCTGAGCGGGAGGAATAGCGCAATGTTGAATACCCCGCCCGGACCAACCCTGCTTGGCGTCGACGTCATCTGGGCCGGCACGTTGCTGGCCGCGCTGGCCGCCTTTGCCGTGATGTTCGCGATCTACACTGCGGTCACCATCCGCGACCCGATGCAAAAGCGCGTAAAGGCGCTTAACGAACGGCGCGAACAGCTCAAAGCGGGCATCGTCACCCAATCGGCCAAAAAGCGCGCCAAGATTGTCCGCAAGAACGAGACAACCGACAAGATGCGCGACACGCTGTCGTCGCTGAAAGTCCTTCAGGCCAGCCAGTTGGCGACGGTGCAGCAAAAGCTGGCCCAGGCAGGTATCCGCAAGAAGGAATGGGCCGTTGCGGTCATCTTCGGCCGGATGGTGCTGCCGATTGTATTCGGCGTTCTGGCGGCGCTGCTGATCTATTGGCTGGACATCTTTCCCGCCTGGGGCCCAACCAAGAAATTCGCTGCCTTCGCCGGCATGACCATCCTGGGTTACAAGGCGCCCGATCTTTACATCAACAACATCCGCAACAAACGCACCAACGAAGTGCGCAAGGGCCTGCCCGACGCGCTCGACCTGCTGGTGATCTGCGCCGAAGCCGGTCTGACCGTGGACGCCGCCTTCAACCGCGTCGCCAAGGAACTGGGCCGCGCCTATCCGGAACTGGGCGATGAATTCGCGCTGACGGCAATCGAGCTGTCGTTCCTGAGCGAGCGGCGTCAGGCGTTTGAAAACCTGGCCTACCGCGTCGATCTGGAAGCGGTGAAGGGCGTGACCACCACCATGATCCAGACCGAACGCTATGGTACGCCGCTGGCATCGGCCCTGCGCGTGCTGTCTGCCGAATTCCGCAACGAACGCATGATGCGCGCAGAAGAAAAGGCCGCGCGGCTGCCGGCAATCATGACCGTGCCGCTGATCCTGTTCATTCTGCCGGTGCTGTTCGTCGTTATCCTTGGCCCGGCGGCCTGTTCGATCACCGATGCCTTTGCCGGCGGCACGCCGGGCGGCAAGAGCGGATAGACGAACCCCGCAACCTCATGACCAGCAATGCCCCCCGTGCCGAAAGGCGCGGGGGTTATTGCATTGGCGGGGTAACCTGCTGTTCGATCGCGCCGAACAGCGAATGACCGGCACGGTCACGCATTTCGATCCGCACGCTGTCGCCATGGCGCAGGAACGGCGTGGCGGGTTTTCCATCCGCAATCGTTTCGATCATGCGCTGTTCGGCAATGCAGCTGTACCCGCGCCCGCCGGCGCTGACCGGACGACCGGGCGATCCATCGCTGTCGCGATTGGACACGGTTCCCGATCCGATGATCGATCCCGCCCCCAGGTTTCGTGTCTTGGCAAGGTGAGCAATCAGCGTGCCGAAATCAAAGGTGCACTCTTCCCCGGCTTCTGCCCGGCCGAATGGCTGTCCATTGAGATCGACCATCAGCATCAGGTTGAGCCGCCCGCCCTGCCAGGCATCGCCCAGCGCATCCGGCGTGACAAAAACCGGCGAGAAGTGCGTGGCCGGCTTGGACTGGACAAAGCCAAACCCCTTGGCCAGTTCGCCCGGGATCAGATTGCGCAGCGAAACATCGTTGACCAGGCCGACCAGACGGATGAATTGCAAGGCCTCCACAGCGCTTACCCCTTGCGGGACATCGCCGGTGACCACGCAAATCTCTGCCTCCATGTCACAGCCCCAGGCCTCGTCAGCCAGCACGATGGGCGCGCGTCCGCCGCGCAGATCATCGCTGCCGCCCTGGTACATCAGCGGATCGTGCCAGAAGCTTTCGGGCAGTTCCGCCCCGCGCGCCTTGCGCACCAGCTCGACATGATTGACGTAGGCGCTGCCATCGGCCCACTGGAAGGCGCGCGGCAAGGGGGCCAGCGCCTCGCGTTCATGGAACCGTTCCAGCGGGATCGATTCGTGCGCCACCTCGGTTGCGAGCGCACGCAGCGCCGGCTCGTGACGCTGCCAGTCATCAAGCGCCGCCTGCATGGTCGGAACGATGTGGCCGGCATCGGCGTACCAGTGCAGGTCATCCGAAACAACCACCAACCGCCCATCGCGTCCACCAGGCAGGGTTGCAAGCTTCATGCATCTTTCTCCATGTTGCTGGCCGCCTGTTGCAGGCGGTCAAGCAGGGTCTTGAACAGGGCACGTTCCTGCGCTTCAAGCGCGGCGAACAGGCGGCGCTCCATGGCAAGGGCAATCGGCATGATCTCGCCGTGCATGGCCCGGCCCGCAGCGGTGAGTTCCAGATGGTGCGAACGACCATCACGGTCATTCGGGCTGCGCGCAGCAAGCCCGCGATCCTCCAGAACCTTGCAGGCGCGGTTGACCGCCACCTTGTCCATCCGCGTCGCGCCCGCCAGCGCCCGCTGAGTCATGGCCCCGGCATCGCCCAGCACCGCCATGACGCGCCATTCGGGAATCTTCAGGCCAAAGCGCGCGCGATATTCGTCTGCAATCCGATCGCTCACCGCGTTTGAGGTGACCGACAGGACATAGGGCAGAAAATCGCTGAGGCGGGCCTGTTGCGTGGTCATCGGCAATCCGGTTCCAGTTGCAACCAGTTTGCTAAGCCCACCGCGCGCGTGGCGCAATGGGGCGGGGCAAGAAAATTCAATCTGGCCTGACCGCATCGGGTGCGGCTGCGGCAAAGGCGGGAAGCGCGCGCAGCGCCGCATCGATCCGCACCAGCCGGGGCCAGGGACCAAGCGGCAAATCAAAGCGGCGGGCATTGGCCATTTGCGGAACCAGACAAATGTCAGCCAGATCGGGCGCGGCTCCTCCGAAAAGACCGTGATCAGGTGCGCCGCCTTCCAGCGCATTGAACCCTTCGGCGATCCAGTGGTGATACCAGCGGTTCACCGCCTCATCATCCGCCCCAAATTCACGGCGCAGATAGGTCAGGACGCGCAGATTGTTGATCGGGTGGACATCCGCGGCAATCACCAGTGCGCGCGCCAAAGTCTCCGCCCGCCCGGCCGGATCGGCGGGGATCAGGCGCGGCGCGGGATGAGCCGCGTCGAGATAATCGATGATCGCCAGGCTCTGGGTGAGCAGGTGTCCGCCGATCAGGAGCGCCGGCACCAGACCTTGCGGATTGAGCGCGACATAATCCGCCGCGGCGTGCTCGCCCTTGGTCAGGTCCACCGGCACCGAGCGGTAAGCGAGTCCTTTGAGATTGAGCGCGATCCGCACGCGATAAGCCGCAGACGATCGCCAATAGTCGTAAAGGACAATCTCCCCGCTCATCCCAGCACCCGTCCGGCAACCGCCTGCAGTTTCGCCATCAGCACCCGGTCGCGTTGATCGGGCGCGGTCATGGTGGCGTTATCAAGCGCCCGGTCGATCGGGCTTGGCGCGCGCCCTGCAGGCAGAGCCGCGGCAAGGCGGCGAACCACGTCTTGCGCCAGCCCGGTGTTGCGATGCATCACCGCCACCACATTGGCCGCATCAACCTCCTCGGTTCCGTCGCGCCAGGAATCATAGTCCGTCACCATGCCCAGCAGAGCATAGGGCAATTCCGCCTCCCGCGCGAGGCGCGCTTCGGGCATGGCAGTCATGCCGATCACATCGGCACCCCAGCTGCGGTAAAGCCGGCTTTCCACCCGGGTGGAAAATTGCGGCCCTTCGATCGCGATATAGGTGCCCGCACCATGAACATCGGCCCCTGCGGCACGGGCCGCATCGACCAGAAACCCGTGGAGCCGCGGACAGACCGGATCGGCCAGGCTGACGTGAGCGACCAGCCCTTCGCCAAAGAAGCTGTTGATGCGCCCATCTGTGCGATCGATCGCCTGGTCGATCGCAACAAAATGGCCGGGCGCGATTTCCGGATTGAGCGAACCAATGGCCGAAAGCGCGATCAGGTCCGTCACCCCGCACCGCTTCAGCACGTCGATATTGGCGCGGTAATTGATCCCAGATGGCGAAATCCGGTGCCCCGGCCCATGACGCGGCAGGAAGGTGAAGCGCACCCCCGAAAGCGTTCCGGTGGTTACCGCTGCCGACGGCGCGCCGAACGGGCTGACAACCGCAATCTCCTGCGCGTCATCCAGTGCAATCCCGGCGGCCAGACCCGATCCGCCAATCACCCCGATGTGCCAGGACGCGTTCATGGATGCTTGAGGATGCCGGCCATGATGAAATCAATGCAGTGCGCGCGATAGGCATCGCGCAGTTCCTCGGTCAGCGTATCGGTGTCAAAGCAGTGCTTCAGCACCAGCCGCGCGGAAAAGAACCGGTCCGCCGCGCCCGTTGCCGTGAAGTAGAACAACTGCGGATCGATGTTGCGGAACACGCCCCGCTTCACCCCTTCGCGGATCAGCTTGTCATAGGCGCGGTGCAGCGGGGCAAGATAGTTGTCGGCAATCCGCTGGGCCTCTGCATCGTCGCTTTCGCGCACCAGCCGCATCAGCAGCCGGTTGAGATAGGGCGTGTTGTAATAGGTATCGACCATTGCGCTGACATGGCGGCGCAGGCGCGCTTCGGGATCCCAGTCCTTGGCCAGCAAGGCATCGACCGAATCGACGATATCCTTCATGTCGCGATCAAGCAGCGCCTTGAGCAGCCCGGCCTTGTTGCCGAAGTAGTACTTGACCAGTGCCGAGTTCAGCCCCGAGCGCAGCGACAGTTCCGAAAGCGAGATGTCGACAATGTCGCCTTCGCGCATGATGTCCGACGCGGTTGCCAGCAATTGGTCCCGCGCACCCGGAGGCGCTTCCGGTTCGGCTCGTTGCGTCGCTTTGCTCATGCGTATGGGGGCTCCTCTCCCCACCAAGGATAAAAGTCCGGCATATCGGCTGAAACGCGCCCCGGAAAGACAGGTGCGCGCTTTTCAAGAAAGCTTTGCACACCTTCCGTAGCGTCAACCCCCTTGGACAGGCGATAGATTGCCCGGCTGTCCACCCTGTGCGCCTCCATCGGGTGCGCGCCAGAGGGCAGACGCCACAGCATCGCCCGGGTCATGGCGACCGAAACGGCAGAGGTGTTTTCGGCAATCTCCCGCGCAATCCCGCGCGCCGCGTCCATCAGTTCGGCCTGGGGGTGAACCGACCGCACCAGCCCGGCGCGCAGTGCTTCATCCGCGCCGAAAATCCGCCCCGTCATGCACCATTCCAGCGCCTGATTGATCCCGACGATCTTGGGCAGGAACCAGCTTGAACAGGCTTCGGGCACGATTCCCCGGCGGGCAAAGACAAAGCCAAACCGCGCGTTGTCACTGGCCAGGCGAATATCCATCGGCAGTTGCATGGTAACGCCCACGCCCACCGCCGCCCCGTTGCAGGCTGAAATCAGCGGCTTCCTGGACTGGAACAAACGCAGCGTCAGCAGTCCGCCGCCATCCCGTACCCGGATGTCCGACAGGTCGGAAACCGGATCGCCGCTCGAAAAAACCGCTCGACCATCATCCGGCGTCAGGTCCGCCCCGGCGCAGAACGCCCGGTCGCCGGCGCCGGTGAAGATCACCGCCCGCACTTTGTCATCCGCGTCGATGCGGTCCATCGCATCGATGATCTCGTTCATCATCGTGCCGGTGAAGGCGTTCATCTTTTCCGGGCGGTTCAGCGTCAGCGTGGCGATGCCTTCGCTGATGTCGAGCGCGATCTGCGTGTAACCCATTTGCCTCTCCAGTCATGGACCGGGGCGGCATTCATGCGCCGCCCCTGGCCCACAGTTCATTCAGCGGGGCGCCATGCGGATCGCGCCGTCAAGGCGCACGTCCTCGCCGTTGAAGTATCCGTTTTCGATCATGCACATCGCCAGCTTGGCATATTCCTCCGGATTGCCGAGCCGCTTGGGGTAAGGGACCGAAGCGCCCAGCGCGTCCTTGACCGGCTGCGGCGCGGCGGCCAGCAGCGGGGTGTTGAAAATGCCCGGCAGGATGGTGTTCACCCGGATCGCCTCGCCCGAAAGGTCGCGGGCGATCGGCAGGGTCATGCCAACCACGCCGCCCTTTGACGCGGAATAGGCCGCCTGACCAATCTGGCCGTCTTCCGCCGCGACTGATGCGGTGTTGACGATAGCGCCGCGATCACCGTCTTCCTGCGGATCAAGCGTCATCATCCCCGCCGCCGACTTGGCGATGCAGCGGAAGGTGCCAACCAGGTTGATCTGGATGATCCAGTTGAAGGCATCAAGCGGGAAGTGCTTGATCGATCCGTCTTCCTTGGACCGGCTGGCGGTCTTGATCGCATTGCCCGTGCCGGCGCAGTTGACCAGCACCCGCTCCTGTCCATGGGCAGCGCGGGCCTTGGCAAAAGCGGCGTCGACCGAGGCATCGTCGGTGACGTTGCATTCGCAGAAGATCCCGCCGATCTCGGCAGCAACAGCCTTGCCCTTTTCTTCCTGCAGGTCGAAAATCGCCACCTTGACGCCCTTGGCGGCGAGCGCGCGGGCGGTGGCGGCACCAAGGCCCGAAGCAGCGCCGGTAACGACCGCGGCAACCGTGTTATCAAGCTTCATCCATTTGTTCCTTCATCTGTGTCCACTGGTCCCGCGTGAAGCCGAGAGACGCTGGCGGTGCCTATGCCGTGTCTCGCCTTCGCCCGACACGAACGGGGAATGGTTTTCCCCTTGAAAGTTACATCATCTCAACAATGGTGACGTTGGCGACACCGCCGCCCTCGCACATCGTCTGCAGCCCGTACTTCTTGCCCCGCGCCTTCAGGCCGTGGAGCAAGGTTGCCATCAGCTTGGTGCCCGATGCCCCCAGTGGATGACCCAGGGCAATCGCCCCGCCGTTGACGTTGAGCTTGTCCGGGTCCGCCCCAGTGTGCTTGAGCCAGGCCATCGGCACCGAAGCAAAAGCCTCGTTCACTTCATACAGATCGATATCGCCAATCTTCAGGCCGGCCCTGGCCAGTGCCCGATCGGTGGCGAACAGCGGTTCTTCCAGCATGATCACCGGATCGCCCCCGGTCACCGTCAGGGTGTGAATGCGCGCCAGCGGGGTAAGGTTGTAACGCTTCAGCGCCTCTTCCGAAACGACCAGCGCCGCCGATGCCCCGTCGCAGATCTGGCTGGATGTGGCGGCGGTAATCGCCCCGCCCTCGGTCAGCAGTTTGACCCCGGCGATCCCTTCCAGCGTGGCGTCCATGCGGATGCCTTCGTCAACGGTGTGCAACGCCGCGCCCTCAGGAGTCTCGATCGCGATCGGAACGATCTCATCCCTGAAAGCCCCCGCTTCAGTCGCTGCCTTGGCATTCTGATGGCTTTTCAGTGCAAAGCGGTCGAGCTGATCCTTGGTGAAGCCATGCTTCTTCACGATCATTTCCGCACCCGCAAACTGGGTCCACGGCGGCCCCGGATAACGATCTGCAATCCCGGGCGAACGCGAATTGCCCAGTTCCGCCTGCATGAACAGCATGGTGGTTGACCCCATCGGCACCCGGGTCATGCTTTCAACGCCCGATGCGATCACCACGTCCTGCGTGCCGCTCATCACCGCTTGCGCTGCGAACTGGATCGCCTGCTGCGATGAACCGCATTGCCGGTCGATCGTAACCGCCGGAACCGATTCCGGCAGCACCTTCGATGCCAGCACGGCGTTGCGGCCAACCTGGTTGGCCTGCTGCCCGCCCTGGCTGACACAGCCCATGATCACATCGTCGATTCCAGCCGGATCAATCCCCGTGCGCGTTACCAGGGCATCAAGCGTGGCGGCGGCCAGATCGACCGGATGAACCCCCGCAAGCCGACCACTGCGGCGACCGCCAGCGGTGCGCACTGCATCGACGATATAGGCTGTTGGCATTGAAACGACTCCATGGCTGGCAAGCATTTAATCGCACGATTAAACTCCCGCCTGTGCGAGGTCAATCAGACAAAATGCCAACGCCATAACAGCTAGCGATCTTTGCCAGATCGCCAGCTAATTCGTCCCGGTCGCCCTATTCCACTTTCATCGCCAGTGCGCCGTCGCCCTCGTCGATCTTGACCGTGCTGCCGTCGGGGATTTCGCCGGCCAGCAGTTTCTCCGCCAGCGGATCCTGCAGATAGCGCTGGACCGCGCGTTTCAGGGGGCGTGCGCCGTAGATCGGGTCATAGCCGACCCGGCCCAGCCAGCGCTTGGCCGCATCGCTGAGGTCAAGCGTGATCTTGCGATCCTTGAGCAGCTTCTGAACCCGCGCGACCTGAATCTCGACGATCGGCCCCATGTGGTCCTGGCCAAGACGGTGGAACAGGATGATCTCGTCCAGCCTGTTGAGGAATTCGGGGCGAAAATGCGCCCGGACAACTTCCATCACCTGCGGCTCGACGCTTTCAACCGTCTGCCCTTCTTCAAGGTTGGCAAGGTATTGGCTGCCAAGATTGCTCGTCAGGATGATCAGCGTATTGGTGAAATCAACCACCCGGCCCTGCCCATCGGTCAGCCGCCCGTCATCAAGCACCTGAAGCAGGACGTTGAACACATCGGGGTGAGCCTTTTCCACCTCGTCGAACAGCACCACCTGATAAGGCCGACGGCGCACCGCCTCGGTCAGCACCCCGCCCTCGTCATAGCCGACATANNGGAGGCGCGCCGATCAGGCGGCTGACCGCGTGCTTCTCCATGAATTCCGACATATCGATGCGGACCATGGCATTGTCATCGTCGAACAGGAAACCGGCCAGCGCCTTGGTCAGTTCGGTCTTGCCGACACCCGTGGGGCCAAGGAACAGGAACGAGCCGAGCGGCCGATTGGGGTCTTGCAGCCCGGCCCGGGCGCGGCGCACGGCCTTTGACACGGCAACCACCGCATCCTGCTGGCCGATCACCCGGGCGGCGATTGCCTCTTCCATCTTGAGCAGCTTCTCGCGCTCGCCCTCCATCATCCGGTCAACCGGAACCCCGGTCCAGCGGCTGACCACGGCGGCGATGTCGTCTGCGGTCACTTCCTCACGCAGCAGCGCGTTCGCGGCCTGACCCTGAGCATCGGCCAGCTTCTTTTCCAGGTCGGGGATCTTGCCATAGGAAAGCTCGCCCGCCTTGGCGAGATCGCCAGCGCGCTGGGCCTGTTCCAGTTCGGAGCGGGCCGCGTCGAGCGCTTCCTTGATCTTGCCCTCGGCGGCGATCTTGTCCCGCTCGCCCTGCCAGCGGGTGGTCAGCGCGGCGGACTGTTCCTCAAGGTTGGCCAGTTCCTCTTTCAGCGCGATCAGCCGGTCCTTGCTCGCCTGGTCGCTTTCTTTGGCCAGCGCCAGTTCCTCGATCTTGAGCTGGATGATCCGCCGGTCAAGCACCTCGATTTCCTCGGGCTTGGATTCCACTTCCATGCGGATGCGGCTGGCGGCCTCGTCCATCAGGTCGATCGCCTTGTCGGGCAGGAAGCGATCAGAAATATAGCGGTTGGACAGCGTCGCCGCGGCAACGATCGCATTGTCGGCAATCCGCACCCCGTGGTGCAGCTCGTACTTTTCCTTGATCCCGCGCAGGATAGAGATGGTATCCTCAACCGTGGGTTCGCCGACGAACACCGGCTGGAAGCGCCGCTGCAGCGCCGGGTCTTTCTCAACGTACTTCTGGTATTCGTCCAGCGTGGTCGCACCGATGCAGTGCAACTCGCCGCGGGCCAGCGCCGGCTTCAGCAGATTGCCCGCATCCATCGCCCCTTCCGATTTGCCGGCCCCGATCAGGGTGTGCATCTCATCAATGAACAGGATGATCTCGCCTTCGGCACCCTTGACCTCGTCAAGCACCGCCTTGAGCCGTTCCTCGAACTCGCCGCGATACTTCGCCCCCGCGATCAGGCTGCCCATGTCGAGCGCCATCAGGCGGCGGTCCTTGAGACTGTCGGGAACGTCACCATTGGCGATGCGCAGCGCCAGGCCTTCCGCGATCGCGGTCTTGCCCACGCCCGGCTCGCCGATCAGCGCCGGGTTGTTCTTGGTCCGGCGGGCAAGGATCTGCACGGTACGGCGGATTTCCTCGTCACGCCCGATCACCGGATCAAGTTTGCCGTCCTTGGCCGCCTGCGTCAGGTCGCGTGCATATTTCTTCATCGCGTCATAGGCGTTTTCGGCGCTGGCGTTGTCCGCCGTGCGCCCGCCGGTCAGCTCCTGGATCGCGGCTTCCAGCTTTTTGGGATCGACGTTGGCTGCCTTCAGCGCCTGCCCCGCCGGATTGGTCGGCGACAGCGCCAGCGCCTGAAGGATGCGTTGGACCGAGACGTAGCTGTCGCCCGCCTTGGTCGCGAGCTGTTCGGCCAGGTCAAGCACGCGGGCGGAATCGTTTTCCAGCCCCGGGGTCGCCTGCGCCCCGCTGCCCGAAACGGCGGGGATTTTCGACAACGCCATGTCGACATCGTTGAGCGCCACGCCGGGGTTGCCCCCGGCGCGCTGGATCAGGCCAGAAGCCATGCCCTCGGTATCTTCGAGCAGCGCCTTCAGCAGATGTTCGGGGGTGATCCGCTGATGGTTCATGCGGATCGCAACGGTCTGCGCGCTTTGCAAGAAACCCTTGGCGCGGTCAGTAAATTTCTCGAGGTTCATCGGTGTATCAGCCTCCTGTTACACGGGGAGATAGTGTGGCTAATAGGCAACACAAGAGACGGACTGAAAGAATCTGCAGCCTGCGCATTGCTCAAGCATTGAACCGGCCCAATTGTTCCTGACTGCCGTGCCGTGCGCCGATTCCCAACCCTGTTCCGAGGCACAATTCCACCGCGCCGGATAGGCGGCACAATCAGCAGGTCGCCCGATGCGCGTCATCGGCAGGTGCAGTCCTGCCGTTCGTCGAATTGTCGTGGCAAGAAGCACCCTGTGCGGGTTCGGGGCTTGCAGCAACAGCCTAATTAGGGGAATTTCATGCGCCACCTGCTTTCCACCTCGATCATCGCTCTGGCCCTTGGCGCCAGTCCCGCCGTTGCCAAGGCACCGGCGGCCGCTGCGGCCAAGGCCGCACCGCTGACCGAACTGGTGAATGCGGTGAACATTCCCTATGAGCGTTTTACCCTGCCCAACGGCCTGACCGTGCTGGTCAACACCGATCACAAAGCGCCAGTGGTCGCGGTTTCGGTGTGGTACGGCGTCGGATCGAAAAACGAACCCAAGGGCAAGACCGGATTTGCCCACCTGTTCGAACACCTGATGTTCAACGGGTCGGAAAACGCGACCGGCGATTACTTTGGCCCGATGCAGCAAATCGGCGCGACAGACATCAACGGCACCACCTGGTTTGACCGGACCAACTATTTTGAAACGGTGCCAACCGGCGCGCTTGACATGACGCTGATGCTGGAAAGCGACCGGATGGGCCATCTGCTGGGCGCGGTGACTCAGGAAAAGCTGGATAACCAGCGCGCCGTGGTCAAGAACGAGAAGCGCCAGGGCGATAATCAGCCCTATGGGATCGTTGAATACGAACAGCTTGAGAACCTGTACCCCGCCGGGCACCCCTATCACCATTCAACCATCGGATCGATGGCGGACCTTGATTCCGCCACGCTGGATGACGTCAAGGGCTGGTTCCGCGATCACTATGGCCCCAACAATGCGATCCTGGTGCTGTCCGGCGATATCGATCTGCCGACGGCCAAGGCCAAGGTAACCAAGTGGTTCGGGGAAATTGCCCCCGGGCCAAAGGTTCTGCCAATCAAGGCGCCGGTCCCCACCCTGCCCGCGCCGGTCAGCAAGACGATCAAGGATCAGGTTTCCACCACCCGGATATACCGGATGTGGGCAATGCCGGGGCTGGACAATCCCGATAACCTCTCGCTCAATCTGGCGGGATCGGTGCTGGGCGGTCTGGCCAGTTCGCGGCTCGATGATGCCCTGGTCCGCCAGAGCCAGGAGGCCGTGGCCGTTTCCGTCAGCACAGAGATTTTCGCGCAGGCCGGGCAATTCGTGGTCAATGCCGATGTCAGCCCGGGCAAGGATCCGGCGCAGGTGGCCAAGGCGCTGGATGCCCAGATCGCGAAATTCATCGCCGAAGGGCCTTCCAGGGATGAGCTGCAACGGGCCGCAACCAGCTATGCCGTGAACGAGATTCGCGCGCTGGAAAGCACCGGCGGCTTTGGCGGCAAGGCCCCGACCCTGGCCCAGGGGTTGCTCTATTCGGGCGATCCCGCCGAGTACAAGAAAGACCTGCAGCGCGTTGCAAGGCTGACCCCGGCCGAAGTGCGCGCCGCGATGCAGCGCTGGCTAACCCGGCCGGTCTTTGCCCTGACGGTTGAACCGGGCAAGCGCACCGAAGGCGGCGAAGCGCGCGGCGGATTTGCCGTGCCGTCCGCGCCGGGTGCCGCCACATCCGGCCCGGCCTGGTATCACAATCCCGCCTTTGCCGATCAGGCCGGCGCGGCCGCAGTGACCACCGCCAAGGCCGACCGGTCCAAACTGCCAGAGGTTGGAAAGCTGGCCGCGCTGGAATTCCCCGCGATTGAGCGGGCCACCCTGTCGAACGGGATGCAGGTCTTTTTCGCGCGCCGCGCTGCGGTGCCGACGGTGAGCGTACGCATCAGCTTCAATGCCGGCAGCGGAGCCGATCCCAAGGATGCACTGGGCACCCAATCCCTGCTGCTGCACTTGATGGATCAGGGCACGACCACGCTCAATTCAACCGAACTGGCCCGCGCCCGCGAACGGCTTGGCGTGGCGATCCGCGGCACGGCGGATATCGACACCACCAGTTTCCAGATGGATGCGGTTACCCCCAACCTTGCCCCGTCGCTGAGCCTGCTGGCCGACTATATCCTGCACCCCGCGCTCGACGCCAAGGAACTGGAGCGGGTGCGCACCCAGCAACTCACCACTATTGCCAATGAATTCAACAACCCGACCAGCCAGGCCGCGCGGGTTTTGCTGCCGGCACTGTATGGTGCGGCCCATCCCTATGGCAATCCGCCATCAGGAACGGGCGACCCCAAGGTGGTCAAGGCACTGACCCGCGATGATCTGGCCGCGTTCCACGCCCGCTGGTTCCGGCCCGACACTGCGCAGGTGTTCATTGTCGGCGATACCACTCTGGCACAGGTCACCCGCTTGCTGGAAGCCAACTTCGGAAACTGGAAAGCGCCAAAGATCGCCCCGCCAGCCAAGGACTATTCCGCTGCCCTGCCGGAACTCAAACCGCGGATTGTGCTGATCGACCGGCCCGGCGCGCCGCAATCGACAATCTATGCCGGGCGGCTGATCGGCGCGAAGGGCAAGGATGACCAGCTGGCGCTGCAATCGGCCAATGACGTGCTCGGCGGCAATTTCCTTGGCCGCATCAACAGCGACCTGCGTGAGACGAAGGGGTGGTCCTATGGCGTCTCGTCATTCATCACCCAGCCGCTCGACCGTGAAACGTTTCGCGTCCATGCCCCGGTCCAGTCCGACAAGACCGGCGAATCGATCATCGCGATCCGCAAGCAAATCAGTGATTTCCTGACCACCAGGGGCGTCACGGCAGAAGAATTGCAGTGGACCACCAACGGTTCGATCCGCGAACTGCCGGGCAGCTTTGAAACCAGCGGCGCGGTGCTGGGCGGGATCGCCTCGATCATCAAGCTGGGCCGCCCGGACAACTATTACCAGACACTGGCCGCGCGCTATGGTGCATTGACCACCGCCGATCTTGACCGGGCCGCCCGCACCCAGATCGGGGACGGATCGATGGTCTATGTCGTGGTTGGCGATGCCGCCAAGGTGCGCCCGCAGCTCGATGCAACCGGTCTTCCTGTCGAAACTGCCAACCCCGTTGACTCCGGCGCGCCGAAAGGCGAGTGAAGGCGCTAACTTACCCTGTTGTAAGTTTGATCGATTGCTGACTGTTTAGGAGAATTGCGATGTCTGTTGCCGGCACTTATGAATGCGTGACCAAGACCCCGATGGGTGACCAGAAGAGCGACGTGACCATCAACGTCGATGGAGACACCTTCACCGGCACCAACGCCGAGGCCATGGGTTCAATGGAGATGGAAAACGGCAAGGTCGATGGCAACAAGCTGACCTGGACCATGAAGATGACCGTCCCCATGCCGATGACGCTGGAAGGCGAAGCCACGGTCGATGGCGACACCATCACCGGATCGGTCAAGGCCGGAGCCTTTGGCAGCTTCCCGCTGAACGGCACCCGCAAAGCCTGACCGCCGCGCTGGCAATGAAAAGGGCACCGGAAGCGATTCCGGTGCCCTTTGCATATATGGTCTGTACCTTGATCAACAAATAGCTTAGAGTATCCGTGATGATCA
>JAFEEX010000048.1:0-212 GCA_018240895.1 Pseudomonadota bacterium
GTGATCATGTTCTTCACATAGTCGGCGTGGCCGGGGCAATCGACGTGCGCATAGTGGCGGTTGGGCGTTTCATATTCGACGTGGGCGGTCGAAATGGTGATGCCACGCTCGCGCTCTTCGGGAGCCTTGTCGATGTTGGCGTAATCGGTGAACTGCGCACCGCCGGTTTCGGCGAGCACCTTGGTGATCGCGGCGGTCAGCGTGGTCTTGCC
>JAFEEX010000048.1:259-2297 GCA_018240895.1 Pseudomonadota bacterium
GTGCGGCTTGTTCCGCTCAAACTTAGCCTTAGCCATTGTCTCAAACCTTCTTTCGCTTTGATAAGAATCTGCGGGGTTTGGACGGCGCCCGCTGAATCAGGCGCCGCCCCTAGTATCATCTTGCCGCTTAGGCAAGCTTCTCCTTGACCTCGGTCGCGACATTCGCCGGAACCTCGTCATAGTGGGAGAAGAACATCGAATAATTTGCCCGGCCCTGGGTGAACGAGCGAAGCTGGTTCACGTAACCGAACATATTCGCCAGTGGCACCATCGCCTCGACCGCCTGGGCATTGCCGCGCGTGTCGGTGCCCTGGATCTGGCCGCGGCGGCTGTTCATGTCGCCGATGACATCACCCAGATAGTCTTCCGGAGTGACGACTTCAACCTTCATGATCGGCTCAAGCAGCTTGATCCCGGCCTTCTGCGCCACTTCGCGCATCGCACCGCGACCGGCGATTTCGAAGGCCAGGGCCGACGAGTCGACGTCGTGGTAGGCACCGTCATACAGCAGCACTTCAAAATCGATGATCGGGAAGCCGATGAGGCTGCCGGTTTCGGCAGTTTCACGGAAGCCCTTTTCGATCGCGGGGATATATTCCTTGGGAATGTTGCCGCCCTTGATCTCGTCCTTGAAGACAAAGCCCGAACCGCGTTCACCCGGCGTCACCTTGACCTTGACGCGGCCGAACTGACCCGTACCGCCCGACTGTTTCTTGTGAGTGTAATCGATGTCCACCGGCTTAGCGAGGTATTCGCGGTAAGCCACCTGCGGCGCACCGACGTTGGCCTCTACCTTGAACTCACGGCGCATCCGGTCAACGATGATGTCGAGGTGCAGTTCGCCCATGCCCTTGATGATCGTCTGGCCCGATTCGTGATCGGTCGAGACGCGGAACGAGGGGTCTTCAGCCGAAAGACGATTGAGCGCGACGCCCATCTTTTCCTGGTCGGCCTTGGTCTTGGGCTCCACCGACAGTTCGATAACCGGTTCGGGGAATTCCATCCGCTCCAGCACGATCGGCGCCTTTTCAGCGCACAGCGTATCGCCGGTGGTGGTTTCCTTCATCCCGGCCAGCGCGATGATGTCGCCGGCAAAGGCCTCGTCGATGTCCTTGCGGTCATTGGCGTGCATTTCCAGCATACGCCCGACCTTTTCCTTCTTGTCCTTCACCGAGTTCAGGTAGGTGCCCTTGGTCAGCGTACCCGAATAGATGCGGATGAAGGTGAGCGAGCCGACGAACGGATCGTTCATCACCTTGAAGGCAAGCGCGGAGAACGGCGCATCGTCAGTGGCGGGGCGGCTGTCAGGCTCGTCGCTGTCCATCTTGACGCCCTGGACGTCAGGAATGTCGAGCGGTGAAGGCAGATAGTCGACCACGGCGTCCAGCAGGGGCTGCACGCCCTTGTTCTTGAAGGCCGAACCGCAGCACACCGGGACGAAAGCCTGAGCCAGCGTGCCCTTGCGGATCAGCTTCTTGAGCGTATCCGCGTCGGGCAGGTTGCCTTCGAGATAGGCTTCCATCGCATCGTCGTCCTGTTCGACGGCAAGCTCGATCAGCTTTTCGCGGTATTCGGCCGCTTCGTCCGCCATGTCGGCCGGGATTTCTTCATAGAAGAATTCGGCGCCCAGCGATTCGTCCTTCCAGATGATCGCGCGGTTATTGACCAGGTCGACCAGACCCTTGAGGTCAGCTTCGAGGCCGATCGGCAGATACAGCACAGCCGGCGTCGCACCAAGACGATCGATGATCGACTGGACGCAATATTTGAAATTGGCGCCGGTCCGGTCAAGCTTGTTGATGAAGCACATCCGCGGCACGCCGTATTTGTCGGCCTGGCGCCACACTGTTTCCGACTGCGGCTCAACGCCGGCAACGCCGTCAAAGCAGGCCACCGCACCGTCAAGCACGCGCAGCGAGCGTTCGACTTCGATGGTGAAGTCAACGTGGCCGGGGGTGTCGATGATGTTGATCCGGTGATCGTTCCAGAAGCAGGTGGTGGCAGCCGAGGTGATCGTGATGCCGCGTTCCTGTTCCTG
>JAFEEX010000048.1:2360-23667 GCA_018240895.1 Pseudomonadota bacterium
TCGATGTGCGCCATGATGCCGATGTTGCGATACATCGAAAGCGGATGGCTGCGGGCCATGTCGGGTTCCTTAGTGCGTATGGAGGGGGAGCCTTGCGGGCACCCCACCCCATATAGTTACGATTGTGACAACCGGAAGACTTACCAGCGGAGTCAGTCTTCCTTCGCTGTTACCAGCGATAATGGCTGAACGCGCGGTTCGCGTCGGCCATGCGGTGAGTGTCTTCGCGCTTCTTGACCGCGTTGCCGCGGTTGTTGGCGGCGTCAAGCAGCTCGGCCGAAAGCCGCGCGCTCATGGTGGTTTCGCTGCGGTTGCGCGCGGCGGTGATCAGCCAGCGAATGGCCAGAGCCTGGGCGCGTTCGGGACGCACTTCCACAGGCACCTGATAGGTGGCACCGCCGACGCGGCGCGAACGCACCTCGATCTGCGGCTTCACATTGTTCAGCGCATCGTGGAACAGCTGGATCGGGTCCGCCTTGGCGCGGGTTTCCATGGTTTCCATGGCGCCATAGACGATGGATTCGGCAACCGACTTCTTTCCGTCGAGCATGAGGTTGTTCATGAACTTCGACAGGATCTGATCGTTGAACTTGGGATCGGGCAGGATTTCCCGCTTTTCGGGACGACGACGACGTGACATCGCTTGAATTCCTTATTCTGGGGCCGCGCACCGTGGCACCGCCCTCATAAAACCAGCCTGAGGCTTACTTCGGACGCTTCGCGCCGTACTTCGAGCGGCTCTTCTTGCGGTCCTTGACGCCCTGGGTATCCAGCACGCCGCGCAGCACGTGATAGCGCACACCGGGAAGGTCGCGCACACGGCCGCCGCGGATCAGCACAACCGAGTGTTCCTGCAGGTTGTGGCCTTCGCCGGGGATGTACGAAATGACTTCGCGCTGGTTGGTCAGACGGATCTTGGCGACCTTGCGCAACGCCGAGTTCGGCTTCTTCGGNNACGCGGGTGCAAACGCCGCGCTTCTGCGGGTTCTGCTCCATCGCAGGGACCTTGCTCTTGGTCTTCTGCGGTTCGCGGCCCTTGCGGACCAGCTGGTTGATAGTAGGCATGAAGTGCTCTTCACCTTGGTTCGGCGGCCAATCCGGCAGGGTGAAGAGAATGCGTGTCCCGCGAAATACGCCGCATTCCGGAATCAGCCGAAACGCTTGCCAAATCGCGAACCGAAACGCTCCACCCGGACGAAAAGGCCGGGTTACTTTGCCGGATCACAGCCCCCGGGGCCACTCACCGCCAATGTTCAGCTCAATCCAGATCAGATCCGGAAGCGCGGGCCGTTAGTTGGATTTGGCCAGCCGGTCAAGCCCGGATGGCCTGTCAATGCAAATAGATCAATCGCAAACTGGCAACTTGCTCTCTCCCCTGGAGGAGAGAGGTCTTTATCCACTTACCCCGAAATTGCGGATATCAATCTGATTTTATGCAATTTTGATGCCGATCAACAGTCTATCCCATCTACGCAAGACGGAACCCAGGGTCAGCGCCCATCCATCAATGCCTGCCATGATGATGCCCCCGGCCATTGCCGCGAGCCTGCCCCTGCGCATGGCCGCCGTCGGGACCACGCCATGACGGAGCCGCCCGTTCATAGCGCTGCCAGTTCGATCCGGGGCTGGTCGCGCCCTGGCGAAAATGGTGATCATTGTCGCGCTGCCAGCGGTCACGGTCATGTGTGCGGTAATAGTAATAACCGCCCTGCCCCCAATAGCCGTCGTAAACCGAGCCATAATATCCGTCATACCAGCCATAGCTGCGCGGATAGGAATATCCGGAATAGGCATAGGGCTGGCTGTAGCCATAACCATTGCTGGCGCACCCCGCCAGCGGCACGGCAGCCAGCATCAGGCCGGCCAGCATCACAGGTTTGATCATCTCGCGTCTCCCGCGTTGCGCCGCCATCCCGATGAACCTGCACGCCCCCAAGCGCCAAACGGTACCAGCAAAGTCAGTCGGGATCGGCATGACGCAAGCGGGTTAGGCGTTCCCGCGTGAGCAGGCGATGAATGCAACCGCCTTCTACAGCCCCCTGCACTCTTGGTTACAGTGCCCTTCCAAGGGGAAACCCAACGCTTTGGTGAGAAAAGAGCCTTCCTCAGCCTTCCTGCCGTTCCGCGCCGCACTACAAATCACCCCGGCCTTTGCGTCGCCCCAGCCGCGCCGCCTTTGCCGGCGATCCGCCAGAGGTGGGCGATGCGCTGCTGGGCTTCCCCCTTGTGCCCACGCCGCGCCGCAGCGCAATTCGATCACGCCTTGTCTGCAGCGGACATTCATCACCGCGCTTGCCGCCACGGGGGATCGTCACTCAGGCAACGCGGACCACCGGCCCAAGACCAGCCCGTCTATAGCGCAAAGCTGGGCCTCTGGGCCAATCGTTCCCGCCATGCCGCTATCGCCGGGCGGCCTTCGTTGGCGTCAACCTTGATCCATTGGGCAAAGTCAAGCGCGACCCCGGCGGTGATGTCGGCGAGGGTAAAATCGTTGGTCGCCACCCAGCCGCGGCCGGCCATGTGCGCTTCGAATCGGTCAAGAAAGTGGCCAAGCCGAGCGCGGCCGCGTTCGGCGAGTTCGGGGATCTGGGGGTAGTTTTCCGGGCCGGGCAAGGCGCGGTCTTTCATGCCCTTGGCGCGGTTGCGCAGCACTTCGGCAATGGCCATGAAGCATTCGCCCTCTATCCGGGAATTCCAGCTTGCCACCGCCGCCTTTTCAAGCGCGGTGGTGCCAAGCAGGGGCGGATCGGGCTGCACCGCCTCTGCCCAGGCGGCAATCCCGGCGTTGTCGGTGAGCACCGCGCCGTCATCAAGCGCCAGCACAGGCACGGTGCAGGCCGGGTTGATCGCGCGAAATTCAGGCGAAAGCTGCTCACCACTGGCAAGATCGATCTGGCGCACGTCATGCGCGACGCCCTTTTCCGCAAGAACGATCCGCGCCCGGCGCGGGCTGGGGGCGGTGGAGCAATCATAAAACACGGGCATTGGCCTCTCCCTTTTCCGGCAGGTTAGCGCACCGCTGGCGTGCTGGCGACAGCGGCGTGGTGGCCGCTGCGGAATAGGGCTTCTCTTGCGTGTTAGTAATGTTATACTGTAACACGAATCGATGGTCGCCATGAACGACTCGGGGATCAGCCAGAGCGTCGGGCCGCGGTTCGCGAAACGGAGGATGCCATGGCTTATGTTGATGCCGTAACCACCAGTCGCCGCCTGGAAACGCTGGGGGTGGTCGCCGCGCTGCACCTTGTGGCGGGCTATGTTCTGGTAACCGGACTTGCCGCGAAGTTTCTGCCGCATCCGGAACTGCCCCGGGTGATCGCCGACAACCTGCGCCTGCCCCCGCCCAAGCCGCCGAAGGAACACCACCGCGACGATCCCAAGCCGCAGCAGAAGCAGACGGTACACGAAACGCACACGCCTATCCCACTGGATCAGCCGAGCTTTACCCCGGTGGAGGTGACGCCCTTTACCGGTGCGGGCACGCTGGGCAGTGGCGGCCACGGCGTGGACGAGGTTCGCCTACCCAAGCCCGATACAGCGCCCTCCCCCACCCTGGTTCGCGGCGCGAAACCGCGCGGCAGCCCGGGCCTGTGGGTTACCCCCAACGATTATCCGGCGAGCGAGCTGCGGCTTGAGCACAGCGGCGTCACCCGCTTTCGCCTGGGGATCGGCGCCGATGGGCGGGTGAGCGATTGCACCATTACCGCCAGCAGCGGCTTTCCCGCTCTCGACCAGGCGGTCTGCTCAAGATTGACCGCCCGCGCCCGGTTCGATCCCGCGATCGACAGCACCGGCGCGCGGATTACGGACAGCTATTCAAGTTCGGTGCGCTGGCAGATACCGGAGTGAGGGCCGCCTGACCCCGCGCGATCGAAACGCCCCGTCCGGCCCCGACCGGGCGGGGCGACTGCACCCTTGCCAGCGTCGTCCATCCGTTCTTAACTCGCTGAGATTAGAAGTACGGATCAAACGAGCGCCGTTCGCACAGGGTTTTGCCATGCCATCACACCCCGCCTTTCCGCCAGCTTCGCTTGAGGCATTCGCCGCGCTTTATCCCGGCAGTCCCGGCAAGCTGGCGCACAGCCTGGTCGGCCATCCGTTGCTGACGCTGGATGCCCTGGCGGATCTGGCGGGTAAGCTTCCCGAAGATTCGGTTGAATACAACCCCGGCAAGCTGCCGATCGGCATCGCGCCGGAAGACGTGCCCAAGTCGAAACTAGGGCTGGTTGAAACGATCCGCACCATCGATCGGGCCGGATCATGGGTGGCGCTGAAGCGGATAGAGCAAGTGCCGGAATACGGCGCGCTGCTGCGCGATGTGCTGGCAGAGGTGAAGGATGTGGTTGCCCCGCGGACCGGGAAAATGCTTCAACTTGAAGGGTTTGTATTCATTACCTCGCCCGGCGGGGTTACGCCGTTTCACTTCGATCCCGAACACAATATCCTGATGCAGATTCGCGGCAGCAAGGTGATGACCCTGTTCCCGGTGGAGGATGAGGAACTTTTCGCCGCCCCGGTGCACGAGGCGTTTCATCTGGGCGAGCATCACCGCAACCTGCCCTGGCAAGACGATTTCGCCGCCAAGGGCCTTCCGATCGATCTGGTTCCCGGCGATGCGCTGCACGTTCCGGTAAAGCGTCCGCACTGGGTTCAGAACGGGCCGGAACCTTCCATCTCGCTGTCGGTAACCTGGCGGTCCGAATGGACCTATGCCGAGGCTGACGCGCGCGCCTTCAACGCGCTGCTGCGCAAGGCCGGGCTTCATCCCAAAAGCCCCGGCGCCTTTCCCGAGCAGAACCGCGCCAAGGCGCTGGCCTTTCGCGCGATCCGGCGAATCAAGGGATAAGGCGCTGCCGCCGGTTCAGCCCGGCGGCATCACCCGCTGCAGGAACCCGATTACCGCGGCGTTGAAATCATCGTTGCGGTCCCCCGCAACCATGTGCCCCGCCCCGCGAATGTCGGCGATTTCCAGATGCGGCACGCGCCGGCGCAAATCCGCGACCCCGTCATCGGTGACGATGTCGCTTTTCATCCCCCGCACCAACAGGGTCGGCACCCGGTCAGTCCAGTCAGCCCGGTCCAGAATGTGCAGCACGTGATGCGGGCTGGCCCGCTCATCCTCCATCATCCGCCGGTCCCAGTGCCAGTGCCAGCGTCCATCGGGCGCGGGCCGCAGGTTTTTGCGCAGGCCGGACAGATCAGCCGGGCGCGTCCGTTCCGGATAATAGGCGCTGATCGCGTCCGCCGCCTGTTCCAGACTGGTAAAGCCATCGGGATTGGCCATCATGAAATCGCGAATCCTGGCAACACCGGTCATCGAAACCTTGGGAACGATATCAACCAGCACGATTGCCGCCACGTCCAGCCCCAGACTGGCTGCGACCATCGCGGTGATTCCGCCCAGCGACGCCCCGACCAGCGCCAGCGGACGTGACCCGCGCTCGGCAACCCGGGCCAGATCCGCGGCGCGGGTGGTGATGGCATAGTCTCCATCGGGCGACCAATCGCTGTCACCGTGACCGCGCAGATCATAATTGATCGCGAAATAGCCGGCCTGGGCCAGTTGATCCTCTGCCTTGTCCCACGAATGGCGGGTCTGGCCGCCGCCGTGGCCCAGCACCACGGTCGGCGCGCCAAGCCGCCCGGCGACATCGGCGACAATGGACAGGCCCTGCCCAACCGGCACACGGATCGTTTCGCGCTGGATCATCCCGCCGGGATGCCCTTCCGCCCCGGCGCGGTCAACGGGAATTTAATCGACCGATTAAGCGTCAAACCATTGCGCCGGATCACCCGTTGTTGACGCCATTGCATTTGCCGCGATCCGTTTTACTTTGAATGACAAGTAATTGGGGGAACCATATGCGATATCCGGTTGCTGCGATCGCGGCTGCATGGTCTGTCCTGTCATGGCCCGTCGCAAGCTTGGCGGGCCCGCCGGCCAGCCAGACTGCGCAGCCGGCCCCCACCGAAGCAACCCCACCCCGGATTTCTCCCGCCGCTTTTGCCAAATCCGGCGGCATCAGCGGGCTGAGGCTTTCTCCCGACGGCAAGCTGGTGGCGCTCAAAGGGCGGTCAAACGATCACAATATGATTGCGATCCTTGATGCCGGCACGCGCGATGTGGTGGCGAGTTTCACTATTCCGGCCAAAAGCCAGCTTGCCTGGTATCGCTGGGCAGGGTCGCGGCGCTTGTTGATGTCGTTTTCCAGTACCACGCCGTTTGAGGGTGACGACGTGCGTGTCACCCGCCTGATCACCTATGACCTTGATACCAGAAAGATGTCCACCATCGCTCGCCCGGAAATGGGTTTCGAAGGCGATGACGTGCTTTATACCGATCCCGATGGCCAGTTCGTGCTGCTTGCGATCCAGCGAACGATCTACGACTATCCTTCGGTCTGGCGCTTCCCGCTTGACGATACGGCGGCCAGACGAAGCGTCCTGATCCAGCCCCCGCAGCATGACATCTGGGAATGGTACGCCGACGATTCCGGCGTGGTCCGGATGGGGCTGGCCTTTGCCGGGCGCACTACCCGCGTGTGGTATCGCCGGGCCGATGGTGAGAGCTTTCAGTCAATCGCCAAGCTGACCAAGGACAACTTCGATGATCAGATATGGAGCGTATTGAGGATTTTTTCCGGCTCGGACGAAGGCTATGCCCTGAAACCCGATGACAGCGGCCGGGTTGCCTTGCGCAAATTCAACTATGCCACCCGCACCCCCGGCGAAACGGTGTTTGCCGTGCCCGGCTGGGATGTGACCGACTATGATCTGGACAAGGACAACAAGCCGGTTGTCGCCTGGTACACCGATGACCGCGACAAGGTCCATTGGATTGATCCGGCAATGGCCACGCTGCAGGCCAAGCTGGAACGGGCGACCAAGGGCAAGGATGTGGCGATCCTGTCCCGCGCGAAAGACGATTCGCGCATGGTCGTCTGGGTCTCTCACGAAGATGATCCCGGCGCCTATTACATCTATACTGCGGCGGGCAGGAGCCTTGCCCTGTTCAGCCAGATCCGCCCTGAAATCGATCCGGCCACCCTGGCCGCGCCAAAGCCGTTTTCATATACCGCGCGGGACAAGACCGTGATCCACGGTTACCTGACCCTGCCGCGTGGCCGCCCGGCGAAGAACCTGCCGCTGATCATCCTGCCGCACGGCGGTCCCTATTGGGTGCGTGACAAGCTGGAATATGACGGCGATGTGCAGTTTCTGGCCAATCGCGGTTATGCGGTAATCCAGCCCAACTATCGCGGATCGGACGGGTACGGCGATGCCTTCGAGCAACTGGGTGAAGGCCAGATCGGCCGCGGGATGCAGGACGATCTGGATGATGCGATGGACTGGGCGGTGGCGCAGGGCATCGCCGATCCCAAACGGGTCTGCATGATTGGCGCTTCCTATGGCGGCTATGCTGCGCTGTGGGCGGTGATCCGCAACCCGGAACGCTATCGCTGCGCCGTCAGCTTTGCCGGTGTGACCGACCGGAAAAAGCAGCTTAAATACAACAACCGGTTTCTGGAATCGGGTGAAAAGGGCAAGTGGCGCGCGCGGGTAACCGGCGCACAGGACGGCTTTGACCTTGATCAGGTTTCACCGCTGGCCCAGATCGGCAAATTGACCCGGCCGGTGCTGCTGACCCACGGGGATCAGGATACCACCGTTCCCTTCAACCAGTTCACCGCCTTGCGCAGTGCCGCCGCCAGCGCCGGAAAGCCGGTGGAAACGCTGGTATTCCCAGGCGAAGGCCACGGCTTTGACAAGCCGGAAAGCGAGCAGAAATGGTACGAGGCGCTCGACGCGTTCCTGGCCAAGAACAATCCGGCCGATTGATTCGGCGCTTGCCCCGGACGCCTCGCCCCTGCACCCTGCCTTCGGGTTTGATCGGGGAAAAATGATGCTTCGTTCGCTTGTGCTTGTCGCGGCAGTGGGCCTTTCTGCCGCCGCCCTTCCTCCCGTAGCCAATGCCGAAACGGTTTATGTCCGGGCCGGGCACCTGATCGATCCCGAACAGGGCAAGGTTCTGGATGACCGGCTGATCCGCATTGATGACGGGCGCGTCAGCAGCGTGACGCCGTGGGCACCGCCGCCGGGCAATGCCCGGGTTGTTGACTGGTCCGCGCTGTGGGTTCTGCCCGGCCTGATCGACTGCCACGTCCATCTGGCCGATGTGGGCCAAAGCGCCAATGTGCTGGAACCATTACTCCATTCGGTGGGAGAGATCGCCTATATCGGCGCGCGCAATGCCCGCGCCACGCTGAACGCGGGGTTCACCACGGTTCATGACGTGGGGTCCTTTCGCGGCTATGCCAACATCGATCTGCGCAACGCCATCAACCGCGGCGATGTGCCGGGACCGCGGATCAGCGCGGTGGGGGGGTATATCACCATTCCTGGCGGCGGCGGCGAGGTGACCGGCATGGCCCCGGATGTGGCGGTGCCCGATGACATGCGCGTGGGCGTGGTGGCCGACGCCGCCGATACCACCCGCAAGGTCAACGCCCTGTTCCAGCACGGCGCGGATTCGATCAAGCTGATCGCCACCGGCGCGGTGCTGGCGGAAGGGACCGAGCCGGGCCAGCAGGAATTGAGCGAGGATGAAATGCGCGCCGCGGTGGAAGTGGCCGCCGCGCGCGGATCATGGGTTACCGCCCATGCCCACGGCGCGGCCGGGATCAAGGCGGCGCTGCGCGCGGGCGTGCGCGGGATAGAACACGCCAGCCTGATCGATGATGAAGGCATTGCCATGGCCAGGGCCAAAGGCGCGTTTCTGGACATGGACATCTATAACGGGGATTACATCGCTGAAATTGGCAAGCGTGACGGCTGGACCCCGGCGATCCTGCGCAAGAATGACGAAACGACCGAGGCGCAGCGGCAAGGCTTTACCAAGGCGGTAAAGGCCGGGGTCAGGCTGCCCTTCGGCACTGACGCCGGGGTATTTCCCCACGGACTGAACGCGCGCCAGTTCAAATATATGGTCCGTTTCGGCATGACCCCGATGCAGGCGGTCCAGTCCGCCACTACGGTCGCCGCGCAGATGCTGGGCTGGGGCAAGGACGTGGGCGCACTCTCGCCCGGCCATTGGGGGGACATGGTGGCAGTGGCCAGCGACCCTCTGGCTGATGTATCAGCGCTGGAAAACGTCGCTCACGTCATGAAGGGCGGTGAGGTTGTGCGATAACAACATGAATTTCTGATATTCCAGATAGTTCAATCCGAAATCGAAGAACCTGCCTTAACCAGTCAAAAACGCCACCAGCGCCTTGACCTTCTTTTGCCGCCATTGCGGCGTGGGGGCGACCAGCCAATAGGCATAGCGACAGGCTTCGCGTTCGGCCGCGTCATCCGCAATCAGCAGGGCGGGAACGCGGGCGCGGCCCAAGCCGGCCCGGGCGGCTGCCAGGGCTTGCCCGGCATCGCCGACGTTCAGCGGGGCAGCCTCGTTGCTGCCCCCCGGCAGGGCATCGCCGGGCCAGGCAATCCACGGCCCCTCACCCACGGTCACCCGGGCGGCCTGCCCCAGTTGCACCCCCTCCAGATCGCCCGGCCCTTCGGCCCAGCGCACCGCAAGATCAAGGTTCGCCTCGGTAAAATCGACCCCGGCGTCAGGCAGCAGGTTGATCCGCACATCGGGATTGGCCGCGCGAAAACCCGCCAGCCGCGGGGCGAGCCATGCCGCGAAAACATCGCGCGGGCAGGCAATGGTATAGACCAGGCTGGATTGCCCGGCCTGCATCGCCTGAACCGCATCTTCAAAATGAAGAAAGCCAATCCGCAGCGCTTCAAGCCCGGCTCCAGCCTCGTCAGTCAGTTCAAGCCCCTTGGGCGTGCGGCGGAACAGCACCACGCCCAGCATATCCTCAAGCGCGCGGATCTGCTGGCCAACCGCCGCCGGGGTGACCGCCAGTTCGTCCGCCGCGCGGGTGAATGACAGGTGCCGCGCCGCAGCGTCAAACACGCGCAGGGCGTTAAGGGGCAGATGCGTGCGCTTCATTGAGCGGCCTCTAGCCCGCCGTTGCGGGGGCCGCCAGCGGGAAGAAGGGGATTGCCGCTTCAAACAGCGAACCGTCCGTGCGCCGGAAGGTATAGTGCCCCTCCATCGAACCGTGCGGCGTGTTCAGCGGGCAGCCAGAAACATAATCGTGGCTTTGTCCGGGTTCGAGCAGCGGCTGTTCGCCAACCACGCCTTCTCCGTCCACCAGGTTGATCATGCCGCGGCCGTCAGTGATCCGCCAGTGACGGGTCAGCAATTGCACCGCGCTGTCTGAATCGTTCTCGATCCGGATGTGATAGACCCAGAACCACTTGCCCGCCTCTATCCGCGATTGTTCCGGCAAAAAGTTCACCGCCACCCGCACGGTGATGCCCTCGCTGATCGCGGCGTGCTGGAATAACTCCTTCATGATCCCCAAGGTAGCGCTGACCGCCCCGCAGGACAATGGCCCAACGCATTCGAATTCGGCGAATAGTACCGGGAAGCCCGCTTGGCGGCATGCGCGCCGCTTGCTAGCCGTGGCGGCCATGCACCCCGCCCCGCCTGTGACCGAACTGTTCCTGCTGGCCCTGATCATCATCTTCGCCGCGCCCTATCTGTTCTGGCGGGTGCTGCGGACCGATTATTATGCGCCGCTGGTGGTGGTGCAGATCATCGCCGGAATCCTGCTTGGGCCGGGCCTGCTTGGCGCGATGTTCCCCGGCTATTACGCGGCGGTCTTCGCCCCGCCGGTAATCGGCGCGCTGAACGGGATCGCCTGGTGGGCGGTGATGCTGTTCGTCTTCGTTGCCGGGCTTGAACTGGACCTGGGCGAGGCGTGGAAATGGAAGGGCGAAACCGGTTTGACCGCCGGCCTGGCGCTGGGGGTGCCGCTGGTGCTGGGCGCGGGCGCGGCCATGGTCTTGCTGAGGCTGGGCGACCCGGCGCACTGGATCGGCCCTGGCGGGCAGCGCTGGCAATTCGTGCTCGGCACCGGAATGGCCTGCGCCGTAACCGCGCTGCCAATCCTGGTGCTGCTGATGCAGAAGCTGGAAATCCTGCGCACCCCGCTCGGCCAGCGGATTCTGCGTTATGCCAGCCTTGATGACGTGCTGATCTGGGGCGTGCTCGCACTGATCCTGCTCGATTGGGAACGGGTGACGCGCCAGCTCGGCTTCCTGATCGGCTTTGCCGTGGCGGTGGTGTTGATCCGCCGGCTGATCGCCGCGATTCCGCAGCGCGATCGCTGGTATGTCGCGCTGGTCTGGCTGGCGGCCTGCGGCTACCTCGCTGACTGGTCAGGGTTGCACTACATGGTCGGAGCCTTCCTGGCCGGGGCGGCGCTGGATGCGCGGTGGTTCGGGATCGACGAGATCGACCGCTTTCGCGATACGGTGCTGCTGGCCTTCATGCCGGTGTTCTTCCTTTCGACCGGCCTGAAAACAAGCTGGGCGATGGGCGGCTACGCCGCCTTCGGCGCGGCGGCGCTGCTGCTGGCGGCGATGATCATCGGCAAGCTGGCAGGCATAGGGCTGGCGGGCAAGCTGCTGGGCTGGGACAAGGGCGAAAGCTGGATCATCGGCTGGCTGCTTCAGACCAAGGCGCTGATCATGATCATTTTCGTCAACGTGCTGGCGGACAAGCAGATCATCACCAGCGGCGCCTTCACCGCCCTGCTGCTCGCCGCGATCGGATCAACCATGCTGACAATCCCCGTCACCGCCCCGGCGCTGAAACGGCTTGAGGCGCTGACCCGGAAAGCGGGTTGAGGCGAAGCCTTCGCTCGTAATTCAGACTGAATCGCCCTTCCCCAACGGGGAAGGGGCTTTCGTGCATCAGCCCTGCCGGGACGGGTTCTAAAGCCCCGCCTTGACCAGCGCCTGATCCAGATCATCGATCACATCGCGCGGATCTTCCAGGCCGACGTTGATCCGCAGCATCCCTTCGCTCACGCCCATTTCGGCGCGCGCCTCGGCGCTTACCGAATAGTGGGTGGTCGACGCGTTGTGGCACAACAGCGAGCGCGAATCGCCGATGTTGTTGGAAATATCGATCAGCTTCAGCGCGTTGAGCAGGGCAAAGGCTTGCTTGCGGTCCTCAACCTCAAAGCTGAAAATCGGACCGCAGCCGTCCATCTGCCGCATGGCCAGGTTGTGCTGCGGATGGCTGGGCAGGCCGGGATGGCTGATCCGCGGCACCCGCCCTTCCAGAAAGCGGCCCACTTCCAGCGCGTTCTCGCTTTGCCGGCGCACCCGCAGATCCAGCGTTTCCAGCCCCTTCAACACCACCCAGGCGTTGAACGGTGACAGGTTTGGCCCGGTATTGCGCTGAAACGGCAGCAGCACATTGTTGATGAAATCGGCCGATCCGGTCACCGCACCGGCCAGCACGCGGCCCTGCCCGTCCATCAGCTTGGTGGCGGAATAAGCAACCACATCCGCCCCGAATTCGATCGGGCGCTGCAAGGAGGCGGTGCAGAACGCGTTGTCCACCACGGTAACGATGCCGTGCCGCTTTGCCAGATCGCAGACGAATTGCAGATCCACCATATCCATCGTCGGGTTGGCCGGGGTTTCAAAGAAGAACACCTTGGTATTGGGCTTGATCGCGGCTTCCCACTGGGCGTTGTCACGCGCGTCAATCGTGGTCGCGCTGATGCCGAAGCGCGGGCAAAGCTGATCGACCAGCCAGCGGCACGACCCAAACGCCGCCCGCCCGGCAACAACGTGATCGCCGGCGCTGAGCTGGCACAGCAGCGCCGCGGTCATTGCCGCCATGCCCGATGCCTGAACCCGGCACGCCTCTGCCCCGTCCATCAGCGCGATGCGTTCTTCCAGCATGGCCACGGTGGGGTTCTGAAGGCGGGAATAGGTCATCCCCGCATCTTCCCCCCGGAACCGCGCCTCGGCCGTTTCGGCATTTTCGTAGCTATAGCCAGAGGTAAGGAACATCGCCTCGCTGGTTTCGCCCTGCTCGCTGCGCCAAGTGCCGGCGCGCACGGCCTGGGTGGCGGGACGCCAGCGTGAAGTGATGGAGCGGTCTGTTCCGGTGGTGCGTTTCATGATGGCTGCCGCTCTAGGTGGCCGGAAACACACACGCAAGGGCGTTGCGCTGCCGCGCGCTGCGGGATAATCCCGCCGCAATGGGCGCGCGCTTCACGACAGACAAGGATCCCTGGGACTGGTGCGCGGTAATGGCCGCGGCCTTTCTCGCCCTGGCCTGGTGGCGGCTCAACATCCCGTCAAAGATCTATTTTGACGAGGTTCACTACGTTGCCGCCGCGCGCAGCTTGTTGCAGGGGCTGCGCGTCAATGCCGAACACCCGATGGTCGGCAAGGAAATCATCGCCGCCGCAATCCGCTGGCTGGGTGACAGCCCGCTGCACTGGCGCATCCCCTCTGCCATTGCCGGCGGCCTGGGGCTCTATGCCTTTTCCCGGCTGGTGTGGTTCGTCAGCGGCAATGGCCGGGCGACGCTGATCGCCACGTTTTTGGTGGCGACCGATTTTTCGTGGTTCATCCAAAGCCGCATCGCCATGCTGGATATGTTCATGGCCTGCTTTGGCATGATCGCGCTGTGGCAGGTTGCCGCCGCCGCGCGGTTGCCCCGGCAAGGCCATTGGCGCCTGGCCCTGGCCGGGGTGTTTTCCGGGCTGGCGCTGGGCGCAAAGTGGTCAATCGCCCCGGCGCTGGTCCTGCCCGGGCTGGTCTTTCTGGCGCTGAAGCTGCGTGATTGCGGCGCGCGTTTTCTTACCGCCAGGGCTGGGGGGCTGGTTCCGGGCGTATCGCTGACAGAGGCCGGGCTCTGGCTGGGCCTGCTGCCGCTGGCGGTCTATTGGCTAAGTTTCTGGCCGGCGTTTTACTGGAGCCCCAATCCGGTCAATCCGTGGGATCCGATCGGCTGGCATCAGGAAATGCTGCGCCTGCAGGACAGCGTGGTCAAACTGCACCCCTATCGCAGCCGCTGGTATCAATGGATGGCTGACTGGCGCGCGGTTTGGTATCTTTATCAGCCGATTGACGGGGCGCAGCGCGGGATCGTGCTGATCGGCAACCCCTTCACCATGATCGCCGGGCTGGCCGGACTCGGCTGGGCCCTGTGGGCGGGGGTGATGCGCCGGCGCAGCGATGCGCTGGTCTTTGTCCTGCTCTATGCGGTGATGCTGGGCTTCTGGGCGATCAACAACAAGCCGATCCAGTTCTATTACCACTATCTGATGCCCGCCGCCTTCCTGATGGCCTGCCTGGCGCTGGCGCTGGATGAATTGTGGAAGCGGCAGGACCGCTGGCGCTGGATCGCGCCGGGATCACTGGCGCTGAGCGCGGCGATCTTCGCCTGGTTCTTCCCGATCATCGCCGCCTGGCCGCTGTGCTGCGGCCGACCGAGCTTTCAATTCTGGATGTGGCTGCCAAGCTGGCGGTAGTCTATCAATTCGCTCCGAAGGAGGATCGCCAGTTGTCGCAACGCTTCTCCCGTGTTGGCATTCCTTTGATGGGGGCCATTGCGCCAGCGGTCTTGCTGGTAGTGATCTGGGGCGCATGGCACCTATCGACCATTCCGGTCGATGACATTCTTCATCCCGTCCCATCGACCGGATTTGACGCCGTGCTGGACGGCGACACGATAGTTGATCACGGCAAAGCCATACATATTCGTGGCATGGATGCGCCAGAATTGGGTCCATGGGCCAAGTGCTGGGCTGAAGCTGCGCTTGCCAAGGTCGCAAAAGACGTCCTTGAAGCAAAACTGCTTGAAAAACGCTGGCACATCAGCGACCCGCGCAAGGAAGCAAATGGCCTGACAAGCGCCGACCTTATCGATCAGGAAGGCTATTCGATCGTTGACGAAATGCAAGTAGGCGGGCTTGCCGCAGCCACGACGGGCCACTGGAGCTGGTGTACCAACGCTCCACCGCTTCACGCCGTCGAGGAGGATGAAAAGCCACCGATCGGTCCGCAACTTTGGTGGCCGAGCGGCAAGGTATTCGATCCACGCGCCGCCGACTGAGTCAATACTTGCCCCAGACAAACTTGCTCGACAGCGCGAAATTCCAGACCGATCCCAGCACGATCCCGACAATCGCCGCCGGATAGGGATGAAAGCCGATCCGCACCAGCGCGGTCGCCGCGCCGATGTTGGCGAGCAGGCCGAACGAGCAGGTCAGGGCAAAGCGCGCCCAGCCCATCATCAGCGGGCCGAAACCGCGCAGCCGTTTGTCGGCATAGGTCAGTTCGTTGTTGAGCACGAAGTTGAAGGTCATCGCCACCACCGCCGCCAACGTCTGGCCAACGATGAAGGCCACTTCCTTGGGATAATGGGCGACCATGAACTTGCCGCCCAGCAGGTTCAGCACCAGCGCCAGCACCGCCATGTGGACCACCACGCCCAGCGCGCCGATGGTGCCGAACAGCGCAAAGCGGGTGGGAATCCAGCGGCCCAGCCACTTGTCATAAAGCCCGATCAGGAATTCGAACACCACCGTCCGGTCCAGCTTGCTCTCGCCATCGGCCCGGGCCGCGAAGTTGAGGGGGAATTCCTTGATCCGCAGCGGCTGGTCCACCGTGGCCAGAATATCGAGCAGGATCTTGAAGCCCACGCCCGACAAGCGGTGAGCATCGGCCCGCAGGATCTGCGCCGGCAGCATGAAAAAGCCGCTCATCGGGTCGCTCAGTTCAACCCCGGTGACCTTGTTGGCAATGCGGTTGGCCAGGTTTGACGCCTTGACCCGGTCGGGCCGGCCCCAGGCCTCTGTGCTGGCACCTTCGGCAAAGCGGCTGGCATAGGCCAGATCATAATTTCCGCTCTCGATCGCGGCGAGCATATCGGGAAGCAGCGCGGGATCATGCTGATGATCGGCATCCATCACCGCAACCACCGGGGCTGATGTGGCGCACATCCCCTCTATCGCCGCAGAAGACAGGCCGCGCCGCCCGATCCGTTGCAGCACCCGGACCCGCGAATCCTCCCGCGCCAGCGCGCGTGCTTCATCTGCGGTGCCATCGGGGCTGTTGTCATCCACCACGATCACTTCCCAGCCGATTCCGGCCAGCGCCTGATCCAGCCGATCGATCATGGAACGCAGGTTGCCGCGTTCATTGTAAGTGGGAAGGACGACGCCGAGGCGCAAAGTCATGGCAGATTCCTTGGGGCTGGCGCCGGCGCGCGGCCTTCGGCAGGCTCAGTGGGGTTTGGGGAGATAGTCAATTTTCAGAGCCTCAACGCAAAACATCCGCTCAGCCTGAGCCTGCCGAAAAACGCGCGCAACCGGTGCCATTACAGCCGCTCGATCACCGCATCGCCGATCGCGGCGGTGCCAAGCTTGCCGCCCAGATCACCGCCGCGCACGCCGTCGGCAAGCGCCCTGGCAACCGCTGCCTCAATTTGGCTCGCCTCGGCTTCAAGGTGTAAAGAATGGCGCAGCAGCATGGCCGCGGACAGGATCGTCGCCATCGGATTGGCCAGGCCCCTGCCCGCTATGTCAGGCGCAGATCCGTGGATCGGCTCGTAAAGGCCCATGGCCCCGTCCGACAGGCTGGCCGATGCCAGCAGGCCGATTGACCCAACACACATCGATGCCTGGTCCGACAGGATGTCGCCAAACAGGTTGCCGGTAACCACCACGTCAAACTGGCCCGGATTGCGGACAAGCTGCATCGCCGCATTGTCGACGTACATGTGGCTCAATTCCACGCCGGGATAGTCGCGGCCTACTTCGATCACCACGTCGCGCCACAGCTGCGAGGTTTCCAGCACGTTGGCCTTGTCAACCGAGCACAGCTTGCCGCGCCGGCCCTGGGCTGCCCTGTAGGCGACATGGGCAATGCGGCGCACCTCATCCTCGGCATAGGACATCATGTCCCAGCCCTGGCGGCGTCCGTCTGGCAGGGTGCGGATACCCTTTTCGCCGAAATAGACATCGCCGTTCAACTCGCGCACGATCAGCAGGTCAATCGCGCTGGCCACCTCGGGCCGCAGGGCAGAGGCATCCTCCAATCCCTTGAAAAGCTTGGCCGGACGCAGGTTAGCGAACAGGCCAAGTTCCTTGCGCAGCCCCAGGATCGCCTGTTCGGGCCGCAGGTGCCGTTCCAGATTGTCACAATCAGGATCACCCACCGCGCCAAACAGCACCGCGTCGCAGCCGCGCACCATGGCCAGCGTTTCAGCGGGCAGCGGATGACCGTGGCGCTTGTAGGCAACGCCGCCAACATCGCCTTCAAACAGCACCAGCCCTGGCAAGCGCAGCGCTTCTAGCACACGCACAGCCTCACGCGTCACTTCGGGGCCAATGCCGTCTCCGGCGAGTACCGCAATCTTCATCGAAATCACCTAGCCAAATTCGGGGCCAATCCGACCCAGCCGCTCTCGCAGCAAGGCGCGCGCCCCCATAACATCGCCCTGCCGATCGGCAAGCAGATAGCGTTCCAACTGGCGGCCAAGCTGATCGAATGCGGCAAGCTGTTCAGTCGCGCTGCCCGCTGCAGCCGGCGGATTGCCCCCGCCATAACCCAGTTCGCGCAGCAGCAGCGCTTCAAAAGTGAGCATCCCCGGCAGCCAGCCGCGCGCCGAGGGTGCATGGCAAATCGCATCCAGTAGCGCGCCAAGCGCAGCGAACAGCGCTGGATAGGGCTGGCGTTCAGGCAGGGCGGCGGCGCTGAGCGCAGTGGCCCAGTTGAGCGCGGCGGCGGCCAGCGGCTCGTTCAGCCAGGGGCCGCGGCTGACCAGCAGTTCCAGTCTGGCAAAGGGCAATTGCGTATCCGACCTTGAGCGGACCTGTGCCTCCACCACGTTGCCGGGCACGATCACGGGGCGTAGCGCCCGCCCCCGCGCGCCGGGAAGATAGGCGGCGATCAGGCCGTGCGTTTCTGTCAGCAGCCGCACGATCGCCGCTGTTTCGCCGTGGGGGCGACTGGCGCAGACAATGGCGGGCGCACGCAGTTCCATTGCCGGGGTTTGGCCGTCCGTTCAGCGGTGCGCAACTGCGCCGGCGAGCCTACTTGCGGGATTTCGCCTTGAGCGCCGCTTCAAGCGCATCGACGCGGGCCTTCAAGGCCTCGTTTTCCTCACGCGCGCGGGCGGCCATGTCCTTTACCGCGTCGAATTCGTCACGGGCGACGAAATCGAGCCCGCCCACCGTCTCGCGCATCCGCTCACGCGCGGCGTCGCGGGCTTCGCGGCCCATTCCGGCCATGGTGCCCGCCGCGCTGTTGATCAGCTTGGCAAGGTCAGCGAACAAGGGGTTTTCACTCTGCATGGTGGCTAAATGGTCTCAAGCGCCACGCCGATCAAGGCCTAGTTGAAATTGACGGTCGCCGCGGCATGGCCAGTGGCCCGCCCGTCCGCATCGGGGTTCGCATCAAGGAACTGCCAGTTGAGCGCCGTAACGAACAATAGCCAGATCAGACAAATCAGCAGCAAGGCCCCCGCGACCGGGCGTATCCGCCAGAACCGCCAGACCGCAACTGCGGCCAACAGGTCAACCACCACCAGCAAGCCCAGCGCCACCGACATCCGGTGCATCGCGAAGAACAAGGGGGCCCATCCGAAACTCAGGACCAGTTGCGCCGCGAAAAACCCCAGCGCCGCGCCGCGCCCCGGCGCACCACGCGCCGTCACGACCCCGGCAGCAGACAGTCCCATCAGCACATAGATCAAGGCCCAGGCCGCCTCAAAAACCGCTGGCGGCGGATAAAATTCAGGAATGGTCAGTTGATAAAACCACGGATCGCCCACGCCGTTGCCGGCAAAGGCCGCCGCAAGCAGACCCAGCAGCAGAATTCCAGGAACAAGCACCAGCGCCCATCGCAGATATGATGCGCGTAATTGGCCTGGTGAGGCAAGCTCGGTCATCGAACCCCCGATTCGCAAAGCAAATTTGCACGATATTGGCCACTGGCACGGGGCGAGGCAATCCCGTTACCGCCTTTGTGCCGCAATCAGGAATTCGATATTCCCTTCCGGCCCCTTGATCGGGCTTTCCACAACGCCCTGCACCTGCCAGCCCGATGCCTCCAGCCAGCCCTGCACTTCGGCGCAAACCCGCGCGTGCAGTGCCGTGTCGCGCACCACCCCGCCCTTGCCAACCTCTGCCCGGCCAACCTCGAACTGAGGCTTGATCAGGGCGACGAGCTGGCACGACGTTTCCGCCAGTTTCAGAGGCACTTCCAATACCTTGGACAGAGAAATGAAACTGGCGTCGCAAACAACCCAGTTGCACGGCGTATCGATCTGGGCAGATGTCAGGACGCGGGCGCTGGTCTGTTCCAGCACGGTGACGCGCGGATCCTGCCGCAGTTTCCAGGCGAGCTGATTGGTGCCCGAATCAACCGCGAAAACATGCGTCGCCCCCCTGCTCAGCAGCACATCGGTAAAACCGCCGGTCGAACTGCCAACATCGATCGCCGCCACCCCCGCCGGATCAAGTGCAAAGGCATCCAGCGCATGAGCCAGCTTGATTCCACCGCGCGAAACCCACGGATGGTCCCGCCCGCGCACGTCCAGCGGTGCATCGGCGGCCAGCGCGTGTCCCGGCTTGGCCAGCTTGACCTCACCTGAAAAAACCACCCCGGCCAGCACAAGCGCGGCGGCGCGGGTGCGGCTTTCGGCAAGGCCGCGTTCAACCAGAAGCTGATCAAGGCGAATTTTGGCGGGTTTGGACATTGGTGCTGGCTGCTCTTGTTCTGGCGCGCGCCTCATTCCATAGGAGGGGGGTGAAGGCAAATCATCCCCCTTTCCCAACCGCGTTTTCGCTTGCGGCCCTGGCCGCGCTGACAACGCTTGGTTCCTGCGTTGCCCCCAGCAAGGCTCCGCCGCCGCCCCGGCCCGCGCCGTCACACCTTCCGGCCCCGCGTCCCCTGCCCAGCCCCCCACCCAAGGACTGGCGCGATGCGCCGCAAACGCCCGGAACCTGGAACTGGAGCAATGCCGGCGGACAATCAGTGGCACGGTTCGCCCCGCCCGGGGGAAGCCCGATTGCCAGCCTGACCTGTGATCGCGCCAGCGGGCTGGTGCTGCTGGCGCGGCAGGGCCATGGCACCGGCGCGGTGCCCATGCAGATCAGCACATCGGCCGGCACCCGCCCCGTGCTGAGCGAGCCGGCGCGTAGCCAGGGCGGCACCATTGCCGCGGCGCTGCGCCCGCGCGATCCCCTGCTCGATACCATCGCCTTTTCACGGGGACGCTTTGCGTTTGAAGCCGCCGGGGAACCGACGCTCTATCTGCCAAGCTGGCCCGAACTGTCGCGGGTTATCGAGGATTGCCGATAGGGTTTTTGCAAGGTTCGCGGCCGTCTGACGCATGGCGCTGTGGACAAAGCCCGAAGTCACGGATTCTGACGCCAAAAAAAAACATTGCAAGACTTGTTGTGAAGCGCCGAATGATTCACATCTTGCGTCAAGGAAGACGAAGTCAAACGCGGCCTTCCCAGCTTCCAGCCGGAAGCGAATGGCTTAACAGCGCGAAAGGAGGTGACCGATGTCTCATGGTTCAGCAGGGAGGTCGGTAACCCGCACAATGGAGCATTATCGCTGAATTTATTTCTGGCGATAAAGGCTTCGTGAGCGGCGCTTTCCGGCCGCTGACCATGCGAAGGGCTGCTTCCGATCAGGTCGGGGCAGCCCTTCTCATATGTGGCGTTTGCCCGTTTGCGATGCTTGGCATCTGCCCCGCCGCGCCCTATTCCTGACAGCCTTCGGTAGTTCTGATTTAAAATTTCAAATTTCTTGCATTTTGTGGAACTATCATTCAACGCCACGGCGCTACAACCCGACTGATCAAAGGACCATCCATCATGGCGACGCTCGCCGATCCGGCAATCCAGTTCACGCACCTGCCCCATCCCGCGCCAATGGCAGCGGATGTCCGCGCGGCGGTGCTGGCCGATCCGGGCTTTGGCAAGGCCTTTTCCGATCATATGGTGACGATCGACTGGGAGGAAGGAAAGGGTTGGCACAATGCCGTGGTCGGCCCGCGCGGTCCGCTCAGCCTCGATCCGGCGGCGGCCGTGCTGCATTATGCGCAAGAGATTTTTGAAGGGCTGAAAGCCTATCGCCTGGGTGATGGCGGCATCGCCCTGTTCCGGCCAGAGGCCAATGCCCAGCGCTTCAATGCCTCGGCAGAGCGGCTGGCGATGCCGGCCCTGCCCGAAGACGTGTTCGTTGCCGCGATCAGGGAACTGGTTGCCGCCGATGCAGACTGGTTCCCCACGGTTGAAGGCGGATCGCTCTATCTGCGTCCGTTCATGATCGCGACCGAGGCGTTCCTGGGTGTGCGCCCGGCCAAACAGTACAAATTCGTGGTCATCGCCAGCCCGGCGGGCAACTATTTCAA
>JAFEEX010000048.1:23696-30805 GCA_018240895.1 Pseudomonadota bacterium
TGCGGCGGCAACTATGCCGCCAGCCTGGTTCCCACTGCAGAAGCCTTCGCCCGCGGGCATGACCAGGTGCTGTTTCTGGACGCGGCGGAACACAAGTGGATCGAGGAACTGGGCGGCATGAACCTGTTCTTCGTCTTTGCCGATGGCACGCTGCGCACCCCGCCGCTGGGCGGCACGATCCTGCCCGGCATTACCCGCGCCAGCCTGATCGCGCTGGCCCGCGATGAGGGGCTGACTGTCAGCGAGGAACCCTACAGCCTTGATGCCTGGCGCGCCGATGCCGATACCGGCGCGCTGGTGGAAACCTTCGCCTGCGGCACCGCGGCAGTCGTCACCCCGGTTGGCAAGGTTGCCGATCGCAGCGGTGAATTCACGGTCGGCAGCGGCGGCCCGGGGCAGCTTACCCAGCGGCTGAAAGACCGCCTCGTCGCCATCCAGCGCGGCACCGCCCCCGACCCGCACGGCTGGGTGGTGCGGCTATAGGGCCTGCGGACAAATACGCGGGGCTCGACGAGCGTTGGTAAACGTGCGTTTTGTTCAAAAACTGCCTGTCCGGATACGACAACATTGCGGAAGTTCGCTCGCCAACCTAGCGAGGGGTGTTGGGTTCACCATTCAAGGCCGCGCGATGCCGCTTCTCCCACCTGCCAATGAGTTGCAGTTCCTGCTGGGCAAGGAAATCTCGAGTATAATTTTCGGCTCTAGTGGTGTGCATTTCGTTTGGTGTGACGGCGGCGAAATTCACGCCATGAGAGATTTCGATCATACTGACCAAGGAGGTGTGCGGCACCAATTTGGCAACGGTATGCGGTTTGATCCTCCTTCACTGCTTCACCGATTAGTCCAACGAAAAGTCACTGCACTCGATGTCAACGAAAACTCATTCATCCTTACGTTTGACGATGGGCAGGCGTTGGTTTTCCATGCCCAAGCGGGCAACGGGGAAAATGGGCTAATCCAGCTCGGCAGCAGCCTTAGTGACGACTACATCGTCTGGTGACTGGCGCTGCGAAGGTCCGCTTCCCCCAACCCTCCCGCCATTCAACGGCTCGCCAGCCAGTCTCGCAAACGGGCGTTCAATCAGGCCGGAATTTATCCACACGCCCGCGGCCGGAACTTTCCGTCCCCGTAACGATCGCCAGACGCGCGAACAGCGGGTCGAAGTCGGACAGTGCCAATTCTCCCCCGGCGTGACGTGCGCCCGGGGCCAGCGTACCTGACGCGATGCGGCGTGCCAGCAGGTGTGCGGCCAGCACCGGAACCTCCGGTCCATCGCCACGGTCGGCAAGCAGCGTCCAGCGCCGGATTACCTTGCGCCCGCCTGCCTCTGCGCAAAGCGTGACCGACATGGCCGAACGATCGCTGCACAACGGCGCGGTAAGCCGCTGCAAACGCCGCAGCAGCGGAGCCAGCGGGACCAGCGAGCCGGTCCACCGCCACGCCACTATCCAGCTCAACAGCCAGATGCCGATCAGTTGAAAGGCAAATTCCGGCCCTGCCCGGAACGTCACGGCAGGGCGGCCCGGCAGCATTTGCGGAACAAGATCGTGATCGGGAACATCGACCAGCGCAACCAGCCGCTTGAGCGGCGGCAGCCCGCGCAAATGGAACACCTCCCGCCGGATGCGGTGCCAGCCTGTTGCAAGGCGCCAGCCCTGCCCGTTCCAGAGCCTGATCGGCTGTCCGGCATAGCTGAGGATCGCACTGGAAACAGACGTGCCGGCGGTGGCGCGGTCCGATGCGCTGATCGCCAGATCGACGCTGCTTGCCGTATCAAGCCCCGCCATCAAGTCCCGCAGCACCGCACCTGACAGCGCGGGAACGCTGGATGCGCCGCTGATCACTGCGATTCCGGCCGCCTTCGCGTCAGCGTCGAAAGCGTTCACGCGGCCGACGAATTCGCGGGCATCGGCAAGATCGAGGTAGGGGATGCGCGCAACGATACACGCCGTGATCACCCCCATCCCGCTCGTCTGGAACGGTCCGGCCGCGTCGATGACAAGGTCCAGCTTCAGCCCGGTCAACGCCATTGCGCCTATCGCAGTACGATCAATGGCCAGGCCTTCACCGCGCGGCAGGGTGGCTGCCATCGCCCGGGCCTTGTCCGCGTTCCGCCCGCCCACCAGCACGAACCAGCCATCCTCCGCCAGCCGCCGCGCCAGCCGCGCACCAAAGCCGCCATAGCCGCCAATCACCAGAACGCGCTTCCCGGTCATTGATCGTGGAACTCACCCCGCTGGTGGATCAGCTCGCCAAACAGGCGGTGGCGCAGATCCAGCACAAAGGCGAATAACCCGTCGCCGCGGTCAAGATGGTCAACCCGCAGCAGGCCGGGGGAGAGCCAGCCTGGCAGGCGAAAACGGATGCCGCCAAGCTTCAGGAAGTAGTGATCGCCAATGAAGCTCAGCCGGTCATCAGCGGCTTCAACCCGCAAGGCCACGCCAAAGCCCAGACCAAGATATTCTTCAATTCCCGTTGGACCGCAAAACATCTTTGCGCTGTGAATTACCTGCGGGAAACCGCGCCGCCGGGCATATATGCGCGACCAGACCTGCCCGCCGCTGTCACCATGTTCGGTCACCGTCACCACCGCCGCCAGCCCGCCGCCACGATCAAGCGGCAGCGGCGCGCCGATAAGCCGGCACAGATGGGACAGGCCCCAGCCAAGCCGGCTCATCCGGCAATCGGCGATAACCCCGGCGTAACTCACCGAAATGCCCGGCGCATACCGCTTGGAGAAGCGTGACCGAACCGCGGCGGGCAACCGCGCCCAGCCCTGCTGGCCCAGCAACCGGGCAAAGCGCAGATCGACCAGCGCGGGTTCCCCCACGTACCGCTCCTGCTCCAATGGCAAAAGCGCCTGTCCCACCGCCAATTCCTTTCGTTATTTCTGTATTTAGAGAAATTCACGCGCAAATTTTTTTGACTATTGTTCCGTCGGCGTTTCGCCCTTGCTGCCTACGAATTTCAGCAGACCCACCACCTTGGCCCCCAGCTTGATCAGGCGCATGATCTGGTGCGGCGGGACATTGAGCATCTGGCGATACCAGCCTTCGACCGTGTGAATGAACCCGTGCATATCCTCCAGCCGGCGAGCTACGGTTGGATGCAGCGGCTGCCCCTTGCCTGCCTCGGCCATGGCTGCGTCGATCGCGGCCAGCATGGGATCAATCTCTCGCTCCTTGCGGCCCTGGGCAACCCGGTTGGCCATTTGCCACATATCGGTCTCCGCCTCGAAGAAATCACGGCGATCACCCAGAACCGGCACCCGTCGGATGAGTTTCCACGCCAGCAGTTCCTTCAGGCTGTTCGACACGTTGGATCGCGCCATGCCAAGCTTTTCGGCAATTTCCTCTGCATTGAGAGCGGTTTCCGACAGGATCAGCAGCGCCTGAATCTGCGCGATAGAGCGGTTGACGCCCCATTGGCTTCCCAGATCCCCCCAGCGCAGCACAAATTCCTCAACTGCGGGGTGAAGTTTGAACGAATCGCCTGTAATTTCTGTCATAACAGAAATATCTATCGTGACCGGTTGAAAGTCAAGTCCCCTCCCTCCCCTTGCGTTCGCGCCAGGGCGTCGCCACACAGGACACATTGCACCCCGCAACCGATCAAGGAGCTTCCCATGTCAGACGCCGCCTACACTCCGCCTGCCGTCTGGACCTGGGAACCGGGCAACGGCGGCCCCTTTGCCGCGATCAATCGCCCCACTGCCGGCGCACAGGTGGAAAAGGAACTGCCGGTCGGCAAGCATCCCTTCCAGCTTTACTCGCTGGGCACGCCCAACGGGCAAAAGGCGACAATCATGTTCGAGGAGCTGCTTGAGGCTGGCCATAGCGATGCCGAATATGATGCCTGGCTGATCAACATCGGCCAGGGCGATCAGTTCACATCGGGCTTTGTCGCGATCAATCCCAATTCGAAGATTCCCGCCTTGCTTGACCGGTCAGGACCGGAGCCGATCCGGGTGTTCGAAAGCGGTGCAATCCTGCTTCACCTTGCGGAAAAGTTCGGAGCCTTCCTGCCAAGCGAAGGCAAGGCGCGCGCCGAATGCCTGTCGTGGCTCATGTGGCAAATGGGCAGCGCCCCGTTCATCGGCGGCGGCTTTGGCCACTTCTACCACTATGCGCCGGTCAAGATCGAATATGCGATCAACCGCTATGCCATGGAAACCAAGCGGCTGTTCTCTGTCGCGGACCAGCGGCTGGGTGAGGCCCGCTATTTCGCCGGGGACGAATATACCATCGCCGATATCGCCGCCTATGGCTGGCTGGGCGCGCTGTGGCGCGGGCTGGCCTATGGCGAGGCCAAGACTTTCCTTGCGCTTCACGAGTACGAAAACGTTGGCCGCTGGGTGGAGGAACTGGGCAAGCGCCCGGGCGTGCGCCGCGGCCGCGTCGTCAACCGCGCGATGGGCGGAGAGGAAGGTACCTTCCTGCCCGAACGCCATTCAGCAGAAGATTTCAACACGCTGAAGCCAGGATCGATCTGATCCCCGCATCTGCCCCCTTGCCCGCAAGGCGCGCTCTGCTATGAGCGCGCCTCTTGCTGGGGCGTCGCCAAGTGGTAAGGCACCGGTTTTTGGTACCGGCATTCGCAGGTTCGAATCCTGCCGCCCCAGCCAGTTTATCCAGCAAATTAGGCGTTTAAGAAAATATTCTAAAGAATGTTCTCAGCGTGATCCTGGCGAACCACACGTGTTGTTTTAAACGGCTTTTCTGAACCACATCATCGATTGTGCCGTGTGTGCCATGATTTTGTGGCACGCTGACTCATCTCAGTTTATACGCAAGTTCCAATCTTTTGTTTTATTGACTAATCTGCACCTTTACCCTCGAAATTGGTGACGGTGCTTATGGCCGGCCCGTTTGAAACGGGCCGGCATTCAATCAGGTGAGCGCCATCAGGCTGGCATTGCCGCCGGCGGCAGTCGTGTTGATCGAGGTTGAAACCTCCTCAAGCAACCAGTCGAGATGATAGGCAGCGCTGTTTCCGCATTGCCCGGGCGTGGCGGCGTGGACGGACACGATCGCGCCGCTCCGTGCGGCCATGGCTTCGGCCAGCTTTGATACCTCTTCGCCCTCCCCTTCGATCAATGCCGCCGCGAATGGCCCGCCGGAACCGCGCGTCAACCGGGCCGCGACCGCCGCTGGCAGATCAGCCGGAATGTCCATCCCCTCAACCACGCCGTCACATCCCGTGGCCAACACCGCTGCGATCTGCTGATAGAGGCCCGCCGCGGTGCGCGGCTGTAACAGGATGGACCCGCGTGGATGCAATAAATAGAGATTGCGTTCGCCCACCGGGCCGGGAAGTTCCTGCACAATCCCCAGTTGCGATTGCTCGCCATAGTCCCTGGCGATTGCTGCTGCCCCCGCCTCTCCGCGCGCATCAAGCCAGGCGGCAAAGGCGACCAGGGCCGGATCGCCGCCCATCGCCCCGATCGCCTCTGGCCGGGGTGGCTGCTCCACCAGCCTGCCGAGATAAAGCGGTCCGCCCGCCTTCGGCCCGGTTCCCGACAGCCCACGTCCTCCAAACGGCTGAACCCCAACAATCGCGCCGATCACGTTGCGGTTGATATAGACATTGCCAACCTTCACCCGCTGCGTGACGTGTTCAATCGTTTCGTCCAGTCGGGTGTGCAGGCCAAAGGTCAGCCCATACCCGGTAGCGTTGATCGCGGCGATCAGCTCGTCAAGTTTGGCTCGTTGATAGCGGATGACGTGCAACACCGGGCCAAACACCTCGCGCTGCAGATCAGCGATGCTGTCAAGCTCAATGATCGTCGGCGGAACGAAGGTGCCGTGCGCCGTTTCTTGCGGCAGCGGCTGCTGCTCCACCCGGCGCCCCTTGGCCCGCATCGCGGCGATATGGCCGTTGATATTCGCCTGCGCCTCTGCGGTGATCACCGGGCCGATGTCGATGGCCAGACGGTCAGTCCGGCCAAGGCTCAGTTCGGCCAGCGCACCCTTGAGCATGGTCAGTGTGCGGTCCGCCACATCGTCCTGCAGGCACAGGATGCGCAACGCCGAACAGCGCTGGCCGGCGCTGTCGAAAGCCGATGCGATCACGTCCGCCACCACCTGTTCGGCAAGCGCCGAGCTATCAACGATCATGGCGTTCTGGCCGCCGGTTTCCGCCACCAGCGGAATGGGGCGGCCTGCCGGCGAAAGCCTGGAGGCAAGCTGGCGCTGAATCAGCCGCGCCACTTCGGTCGAGCCGGTGAACATCACGCCCGCCGTCCCCGGCGCTGCGATCAGCGCCGCGCCCGTTGCCCCCTCACCCGGCAGCAATTGCAGCACATCGGCAGGGATCCCGGCGGCGTAGAGCAGGCGGACCGCCTCTGCGGCAATCAGCGGCGTCTCCTCCGCCGGTTTGGCCAGCACCGGATTACCTGCCACCAACGCGGCTGCGACTTGCCCGGTGAAGATTGCCAGCGGAAAATTCCACGGACTGATGCAGACGACCGGCCCAAGCGGTTGCTGCTGCGCGCCAAAGCGGCTGCGCGCCTGCGCCGCATAATAACGCAGAAAATCAATCGCTTCACGAACTTCGGCAATGGCGTTGGCGGCTGATTTGCCGGCTTCACGAATGACCAGCCCCATCAAGACGGGCATCCGCGCCTGCATTGCATCTGCTGCCCGATCGAGCATTGCGGCTCTCTCCGCCACCGGAGTAGCAGCCCAACCGGGTGCGGCCTGGCTGGCGATGCGGACGGCCTCGGCCGCGTCGCGCTCGGTCGCATATGTCACGCTGCCAACCACATCGCGCTGGTCGGCGGGATTACGGACCGGCAGCTTTGTCTGTGCGTCGCTGGTTTCAAACGGCGGGCGTGCCTGCCAATCGATCGCGGCGCTTTCCGCCAAGGCAGCGGCAAGTTCCGCCAGCGCGACTTCATTGGACAAATCGATCCCGGCCGAATTGCGCCGATCCAGAAACAGCGCAGCGGGAAGCGCGATCTGATCATGCGTCCGGCCACCATCGCCGGCAGCGCGCACCAGTTGCACCGGATCGGCGATCAGCTCGCTCACCGAAACGGCCGGATCGCCGATGCGGTTGACGAACGAAGAATTCGCACCGTTTTCCAGCAGCCGGCGGACCAGATAGGC
>JAFEEX010000048.1:30845-31003 GCA_018240895.1 Pseudomonadota bacterium
CAGCGGCTCGCCCATGCCGTGCAGACACTGGAATTCATAATCGCCAACCGTGAAATCCGGCCCCGCGATGTCCAGAGCCATCTGGTAGATAGTCGCCAGTGACTGGGCATTGTGGGTTGCAAACTGGGGAAACACATCAGCCTGCGCCGCCAGCAGCT
>JAFEEX010000049.1:0-18211 GCA_018240895.1 Pseudomonadota bacterium
TTAATTTCGGATCAGGTTCTAAGGGCTACGGGGCGGCGTCGAATGCAATCTTTGAAGTGTGCCAGGAACATCTACAAAATTGGCCTAACTTCCCCGTCACCCCGGGCTTGACCCGGGGACCCGCTTTGGCCGGTGGTGTCATCAGATGAGAAATGCATAGAGGTCGGCCCAGTCCGGATTTCCTTTTTCGATCAGTGCGAACTTCCATTCGCGTCTCCACCGCTTCACACGCTTTTCGTGGACGATACAGTCCTCAATATCGTCGCCGCGCTCAGCCCAAACGAGTCGGGTCAGGCGGTGGCGCGCGCAAAAACTGGATCCGGAACCGTCGCGATGTTGATGGATGCGGGCGGTGAGATCAGCAGTTACGCCAACATACATGGTGCCGCGACAGCGATCAGCCATGATGTAAACCCAGCCTCCTTTGCGTTCGCGGTCCATGGCGCGAGAGATCAAAGGCAGCGGGTCCCCGGGTCAAGCCCGGGGTGACGCGCATTGATGGGGCGATGGGCACTCAAAACCCGTCAGCCACGTCCATCAGCCCCGTCAGCTTCTTCGGCGCGACGCTGCGCCAGCTTCTGGCCAGCCACTCGCTGACGGTGTCCCAGTCGGTGTCGCCAAGGTCCAGCCTGATCGCGATCCAGCCGTCGCCGAAATAGGCCGGGCGGTAATAGCGGGCAGGATCATTCTCGATCAGCTGCCGCTGCTCATCCGCTCCGCTGATCTTGACCAGCAGCGCAACCTTGCCGTCGCCGTGGTGATCGTTCGAAACATAGGCGAATTTCTTGCCCTTGATGATCCCGAAGCAGGGCATCCCGTGGCTCAGCACCTCGTCCGCTTCGGGCAGGGCAAGCGCGCGGGTGCGGACTTCGCTGATCAGGTATTCGGGGGAGGAGCCTTGCGAAACCAGCGCGGCCAGACAGCGCGAATAGAGCTGATGTTCGGCGATCAGCACCCGCGCGGCCAGGCTTTCGGCACTGTCGCCCGGCAATACCGCCACCGGCGTCTGGCCCAGCATCGGGCCGTCATCGAGTTCGGCGGTCACCAGATGAACAGTGCAGCCGCCATGGCTGTCGCCTGCCTCCAGCGCGCGTTCGTGAGTGTGAAGCCCGGTATATTTGGGCAGCAGCGAAGGATGAATGTTGAGCATCCGCCGCTCCCACTTGCCGACGAATTGCGGCGTCAGGATTCGCATATATCCCGCCAGCGCAACAAATTGCGCTCCGCTTCCCCGGATCGCCGCGTCCATCGCGGCGTCGTGGTCAGCCCGCGCCATGCCCTTGTGCGGCAGGGCGAAAGTGGCAACGCCTTCGGCTTCGGCCAGCTTCAGCCCGCCAGCATCGGGGTTGTTGCTGGCGACCAGTACGATTTCATAGGGGCAGTCGGCCGCGCGGGAAGCATAGAGCAGCGCGGCCATATTGGTGCCGCTGCCGGAGATAAGGACAGCGACGGGCACGCGCTTTGTCACAAATACCTCCCCGGTACGGGGAGGGGGACCGCCGCAGGCGGTGGAGGGGCGTCTCGTCCGGGTGTGACCGGGAAGGAGCGGGCCAAGCGGCTAGGCCCCTCCACCATGCTGCGCATGGTCCCCCTCCCCGTGCCGGGGAGGTTCTCAAGCAAGGTGGCTCACTTCCCAGTTCTCGCGGGCTGACCAGCCATCCGCGCTGCCCTGCACGGTGCAGCCGCGCGGGCCGCTTTCTACCGCACCGATCACGAAAACCGTCTCGCCTGCGGCTTCCAGATCCGCGGTCAGCCCCGCCACCTCGTCCGCCGCCACGGCCAGGACCATGCCGATCCCGCAGTTGAAAGTGCGGGCCATCTCCCCTGGCTCGATATTGCCCTGGGCCTGAAGGAAGGCCATCAGCCGCGGCTGCGGCCAGGCCCCGGCGTCGATCCGGGCGTGCAGGCCACCGGGCAGCACGCGCGGCACGTTTTCCAGCAGGCCGCCGCCGGTGATGTGGGCAAGGGCGTGGATCCGGCCCTGCCGGATCAGCGACAGCAGGCTTTTCACGTAGATCCGCGTCGGTTCGATCAGCGCGTCGATCAGCAGGCGGTCCGCATCGAACAGCGCCGGGCGGTCCAGCTTCCAGCCCTTGTCCGCCGCCAGCCGCCGGACCAGCGAATAGCCGTTGGAATGGACGCCTGAACTGGCAAGGCCCAGCAGCACATCGCCCGCTGCCACCTTGTCTCCGGTAAGCTGCTGTCCGCGTTCAACCGCGCCGACGCAGAAGCCAGCCAGATCATAGTCGCCGGGCGCGTACATCCCCGGCATTTCCGCCGTCTCTCCGCCGATCAGCGCGCAGCCCGCAATCTTGCAGCCCTGCGCAATTCCGGCAACGACGCGCTCGGCAATGCCGTTCTCAAGCTTGCCGGTGGCGAAATAATCAAGGAACAACAGCGGTTCCGCGCCCTGAACGATCAGATCATTGACGCACATCGCCACCAGATCGATGCCGATCGCATCGTGGCGGTCATGATCGATGGCGAGCTTGACCTTGGTGCCGACCCCGTCGTTGGCGGCGACCAGCAGCGGATCGGCATAGCCCGCCGCCTTCAGATCAAAGAACCCGCCAAAGCCGCCCAGTTCCGCGTCGGCCCCGGCGCGCGCGGTGGCCCTGGCCAGCGGCGCAATCGCCTTGACCAGCGCGTTTCCGGCCGCGATCGAAACGCCGGCCTGCTCATAGGAATAGCTCTTTTCAGACATTGCCAGCGCGCCTAGCGCTTTCCCGCTTGGAATTCCACTTGCCTTTGGGCAAAAGGCACGCGGTTTTCCCCGATGACACCTGATCAGACCCTTCCGAACGCGCGCGATTGGCGCCCCGGCCCCACCGCCGCCCTGCTTGGCGCTTTGGGATTCGGCCTGGCCGCGGCCCTGGCCGTGATCGGCCCGGCGCGGCTGATCGCGCAGATAGAGGGGGATCGCGGGATCATTCCGGTCGCGGTGAGCCATGACATCCAGGTTGACGGGGTAGAGGTAAACACCACCGGCAAGAACGGTGAGGAAGCGCGGCTAAACGGCTGGCAACAGGCGGCCAGGCTGGCCTGGGCCAAGGCTGGCGGCCCGGCCATGGGTGACGGGCAGATTCAGTCGATGGTTTCATCGATCATCGTCCAGAACGAACAGATCGGTCCGCGCCGCTATATCGCCACGCTGGGCGTGGTGTTTGATCGCGCGCGCGCTGGCCAGTTTCTGACCGGCGGCGGGGCGGCATCGCATTCGGCCCCCATGCTGGTGATCCCGGTGCTCTACTCTGGCGGCGCGGCACAGGTGTTTGAGGTCAAGGGACCGTGGCAGGCGGCCTGGGCGCAGTTCCGGACGGGAACCAGCCCGATCGACTATGTCAGGCCCAGCGGGGCCAACGGCGATTCGCTGCTGGTCACAGCCGGTCAGCCCAGCCGCCGCAGCCGTGTCTGGTGGCGCAATGTGCTGGATCAGTTCGGCGCATCCGACGTGGTGATCCCGGAGGCCCGGCTTGAGCGGGAATGGCCCGGCGGCCCGGTGAAGGGCACCTTCACCGCGCGCTATGGCCCGGACAATACCTGGCTGGGCAGCTTTGAAATGACCGCCAATGATGAGGCCGGCGTGGCAAAGATGCTGGCCCAGGCGGTGGTTCGGATCGATTCGCTCTATGCCGATGCGCTGCAACGCGGGTTGCTCAAACCCGATGAAACGTTGAACGTGCACCCGCAGATTGATCCTGCATTGGCCGCCCTGATCGCTGCCGGACAGGCTGCCGAGCAGAGGGCCGCCGCCCCCACCGTAGCAGCAAGCGACACCGCATCGCCATCACCCACGCCTACACCGACCGAGGAAGCCAAGGTCAGCACCTTCACCATTCAATTCGCCTCTCCCGATGCGGCGGCGGTTGATGCGGCGCTGGCCGCGGTGCGCGGTTCGGCCGGGGTGAAGGGCGCTTCGACCACCAGCCTGGCCATGGGCGGAACATCGCTGATGAAGGTCAGCTATTCGGGCGAGTTGCAGACCCTTGCCGACGCGCTCAAGGCCAAGGGCTGGACCGTGTCGGTGGGCAAGAACGCGCTGTCGATCCGAAGGTAATGAGCCAGATCGCGCTCCCCCTTCGTGCGGGGAACGGTGTTCCCGAACGGATCGTCGTCGGCAATGCCAATGCCCCGGTGCTGGAAGCCATGGCGACGTGCCGGGCCTGGCCGTTCCGTACCGCCGTGCTGCGCGGACCGCCGCGTTCGGGCAAAAGCCTGATTGCCCGGTGGTTTGCCGGGCAGGGCCTGGGCGAAGCGATCGACGATGCGGACCGGATGGACGAGGTTGACCTGTTCCACCGCTGGAACCGGACGCAGGAAAGCGGCACGCCGCTGCTGGTGGTCAGCGGCGCGGGGCAAGAACAGGGGCAGTGGCAGATCGCCTTGCCTGACCTGCGTTCGCGGCTGGGGGCGGCGCTGCACCTGACCATCACCACGCCAGACGATGCAATGATGAGCGAATTGCTGCTGCTTCATGCCGAGCAGCGCCGTCTGGCGCTGGGGCCGGATGCGGCGGCCTATCTTGCGGCGCGCGCAGAGCGTTCCCACATCGGCGCGGAACGGCTGGTCGCGGCGATCGACCGCATCAGTCTGGAGCGCAAGGCCGCGCCGACCATGGCGGTCTGGCGTGAGGCACTGGAAGAGATTGTCGGATCGCAGGAGCCGCGCTTGCTTTGATGCGCGGAAGATGGGACAAGAGGGAAAGATGTCGCACCGCCTGGTTACCTATCTGGATTCGATTGTCGCGCGCGATCCCAGCCCGCGCTCGCGCTGGGAAGTGTTGCTCTATCCCGGCGTTCTCGCGCTTGGCCTGCACCGCATTGCGCACTGGCTGTTTGAAGCGGACCTGTTTTTCCTGGCACGCTTCGTTAATTCCACCAGCCGCTTCCTGACCGCGATCGATATTCATCCGGGGGCGCGGATCGGGCGCAATTTCTTTATCGACCACGGCTTCGTGGTGATCGGCGAAACCGCGGATATTGGCGATAACGTCACCATGTACCAGGGATCGACCCTGGGCGGGACTAACCCGACCAACGGGGTGGGGGGCAAACGCCACCCGACCATCGGCGATGACGTGATCGTCAGCCTGGGTGCGGCGATCCTCGGCCCGATCTCGGTCGGCGCGGGCGCGCGGATCGGCGCCAATGCCGTGGTTACGAAGGACGTGCCCGAAGGCGCAACCATGGTCGGCATTCCCGCCAAGCAGACTCTGGTGGAGGTTACGCCGGAGACGCAGAATTTCGTTCCCTATGGCACGCCGTGCAGCGAGCGATTCGATCCGGCGACGCAGAAGCTGGAAATTCTCCAGTGCGAGGTGGAAACCCTGCAAAAGCGGCTGGCGCAATTGATGAATGAGCGTGGTCCCGCCGCCGCCAAGCAATCGGCGGGGCGCAAGCGCGGGGAGAAGAAATCGGCTTGAGCGCGATCGTAACCCCGTTCCCGCTCGCCGCGTCCCGGCCCCTGCAGGTAGGGTTCGACCGCACCGAACTGCTCCGCATCCTTGATCTTTATGGCCGCATGGTCGCCGCGGGCCAATGGCGTGACTATGCCATGGACTTCACCCGCGACGCCGCCAGCTTCGCCGCCTATCGCCGCGCCGCCGAACGGCCCGAAGTCCGCGTCGAAAAGCGCCCGGACCTGCGCGGAAAACAAGGGATGTGGGCGCTGATTGGCGAGGCAGGGCAAGTCCTCAAACGCGGCCACGAACTCGCCGGCGTGCTGTTCCCGCTGGAACGGCGTTTGCTCAAGGTGGTGGAGGGGTAGGGCCGCGCAGGCTTTCGATGACCCCGGTCTGGATTCGGCATCCCGTTAAGACAAAACGGACGCGTCCAATATCACCGCGAAATTCGTAGCAGGCCGTAGGCGTGGGTTAACAACGGCACGGGCAGTCGGCGCCCGTTTCGGCTTTGCTGATTACGCTTCGGCCGTGGTGTGCTGAGAATAGAGTGCGTGCCACCGACCATTTCGGAACACAAAGACGTCGCACGACGCGACGGGTTTGCCCTTACCGTCGACGAGCGAAATCCACTGCACGATAGCGGTGTCACCATTCAGGATCACCTCGCCCCGGCTGGGGTGGGCGGCTCTGTAAGCGGCAACCATTTTCCCAAAGTCCGAATGGGGTCCGCGTGCGCGCGTGCCTGCAACGATCACTGCCTTGGGTGTAATCGTCCCATCCGTTCCGATGGATCGATATTCGGGGAGGAGCAGCGCATCGACGAAGCGGAAATCGCCTCTGATCTCCGCATCGGTCCAGGCCTGATCGACTGCGAGAACGGCTGACGCCGTATGAGCCTTGGCCGCACCTGAAGCAACCGCGGGCGAACAGACTACCGCGCTGAGGAGCGTCGCCAAAAGCACCTGACGTGGTCCGCTTTTGATCATCTTTTGCCTCCTCACAGCGATCCGTTCAATTCCAATAGTACGTCCACGCCCCACGATCGTCAATGTAACTGTTCTGTTCCCAAATGTTGCAAAAACTGGTTTGCTTAGGACGGCCCCTGCTCACACACTCGCGTTGTTCATGGTTCGGTTTGCAAAATATTCCGACAATTTACGTGCAATATAAGAAATATCGCAGTCGCGTGAGCTGGGTGAATGAAAATTTATTCTCACCAGCTGAACGTCTTCAACGAAACGACGCATTCCTGGGGCGGGGCAGTCAGGTGGTTGCCGCTCCTTCGGCACCACTGCAAAGCCCACATCCCGTCAGCCTGAGCCTGTCGCAGGCCTCGCGGAACGCCTGCCCGCCGCGCAGGTTCGCCCTTCGCTTCAGGCCGCGCGGGCGGGCCGTTTGGCAGGGGTGGCGGCCGGGGCCTGGACCGCGCGGTTGCGGCCGTCGTGCTTGGCTTCATAAAGCGCGGCATCGGCGCGGCGGTAAAGGTCGCGCCAGTCATCCTCGCTCGCCACATTGCCATCGGCCAGGCCCACGCTGACGGTGACGGTGCCGCCATGCGGCATCGCGGCGGTGCGAATGTCGGCCAGCAGGCCAAGCGCGAGCGCTTCGGGCAGTTCGTCGGCGCGGCCCATGATGGCGAATTCCTCGCCCCCGATCCGCGCCACAGAACCCATCAGTTCGGCCCGGATCGCGAGTTGCTCGGCCACTTTGCACAGCACCTCGTCGCCCTTGTCGTGGCCGTGGGTGTCGTTGATCACCTTGAAGTGATCGATATCGACCAGCAGCAGCCGCAGCGGTGCTTCCAGGCCCAGGGTCAGCGCATTGTCGATCAGCGCCCGGCGATTGAGCAGCCCGGTCAGCGGATCGGACAGCGCCAGTTCGCGCGCGCTCTTTTGAAGGCTCAGCAACTCGATCACGCGGGCCTGATGCGAATGGATCATGTGCAGCTGGAACGCTGCCGCCAGCGCCAGACTGGTGCCTACCGCCAGGTTCAGCCTGTCACCCGACGTGAACAGCAGCACCAGCATCGGCAGCAGGTTGATCGCCAGGTTGGCAATCGCGGCAGCGCGCGAGGCCGAAAGGCAATAGGCGGTTGAAAAGGCGCCCAGCGCGATGATCATCGGGTAATGGATCCGCTCGTCCAGCGGTGCGCCCAGCCATGAATAGACGCACCAGGAACTACACATCACCGCTATCGCCGAAGAACCGATCGTTGCCTGGCGGATGAATGCCTGTGCGCGGCGCACGCTGACAGAAAGGCGCAGGTCGCGGCTGAGGTTGAGAAAGCCCGCAAGGCAAAGCAGCGCCATCACTGCCGGCGCGCCATAACGCACCCACAGGTTGGCCCCCGGCGCGGCGGCAAGGGCAGCGGTGGGGGTGGTGAGGAGCAGCGCCAGGAACAGCAGGCGGGACTGCTTTTGCATCTGACAGGCAGAGGCCCTGACAAATTCGTCCCGGATTTCATCCGGAATATCGGGTGTGAAAAACGTGCGAATTCGCTGCATCATCCCAGTCATGGCACGGACTATTACTTGGCAGCGTTGAAGCAATGGTTAAGCCAGCGGGGTTGCGATCGATTATCGTTGATCTGGCATTAAACAAGTTGGGCTAGGGGCTGGCACCCCGCTCCTATTGCCAGGACAATCGCCCAGATGCCGCACACTGCGCCCGCCAATCCTTCGTTGCCCCAGAACGACACCGCAGCTGGGCAGATCGCCCGGGCGGTCCAGCTTGACCTGACCCGGCTTGCTTACCAGTGGAGCACCGCAGTCCCTTCACTTCCCGCAGTTCCGGTGGTGAGCGGGATGCCCTCCAACGAAACCCCGACGCTGACCTGGTGGGTGCTGCTGACTGAAATCTTTGTGACCCTGGTGGAGAACCATCTGGCGGTGCAAAAGCTGGGCCAGCAACGCGGCCTGACAGTCGATGCTGCAGAAATGGCTGCGAACGAGGCACTGGTTGCGGCGATTGGCGTGGACGTTACCGTGATCAAGGGCAAGATAGCACACAACACCTCTGGCGGCACGATCTGGTCGCGGCTGGCGCAGGATGTGGAAATGGAGCTTGTGGCGCTGGGTGAGGAGGCGCTGGCGGCAAAGTTTGAGGATAACGCACGCCAGCTCTGCGCCGTGCTGGAACTTGGTGTGGCAAGGGAAGAGGCGCTGGGCAACGCCTTTCCGCAAAGCCTTGAAAGCTACCGCGACCTGTTCCAGAATATCGCGCTGCCCGGCATTGCCTGGTGCTTTCAGGACGATCACGAATTCGCCCGCCTGCGCGTGGCCGGGCCCAATCCGATGCTGCTGAAGCAGATCCATGCGATACCGGCCAAATTCCCGATAACGGCCCAGGCCTATGCCGGGGTGGTGAACGGGGATACGCTGAGTGCAGCGCTGACCGATCAGCGGCTCTATGTGCTCGATTACCACGCGCTTGATGTGCTGGTTCCCGGCAGCACCGATGGGCAGGCCAAATACATCGCTTGCCCGATCGCGCTGTTCGCGGTTCCGCCGGGCGGTGCCTCGCTGGTGCCGGTCGCCATCCAGTGCGGGCAGGACCCGGACGAGAACCCGATCTTCACGCCCGGGCCGCAGGCCGATCGGCAATGGGGCTGGGAAATTGCCAAGCTGGTGGTGCAGGTCGCTGACGGCAACTGGCACGAACTGTTCGCGCACCTTGCCCACACTCATCTGGTGATCGAGGCTGTTGCAGTGGCCACGCGCCGGCATCTGGCAGAGGTTCACCCGCTGTGGGCACTGCTGGTGCCGCATTTCGAAGGCACGCTGTTCATCAATTACGAAGCGGCGACATCACTGATTGTACCCGGCGGCCCGATTGACCGGATTTTCGGCGGGACCATTGCCTCCAGCCAGAAGATGGCCGCCGATGCGCGGCTGGGGTTTGATTTTACCCTGCGGATGCCGCCCAATGATTTCAAGGCGCGGGGCGTGGACGATGCTGGCAAACTGCCTGACTATCCCTATCGCGACGATGCCTTGCTCGTCTGGCAGGCAATCCGCGAATGGGTCCAGGGCTATGTCGGGCTATACTATTGCGATGACACGGCGGTCATCGGCGATACAGAGCTTGCGGCCTGGGCCGCCGATATCGTGGGGGAGGGGCGGGTCAAGGGCTTCGGCCCGATCCAGACCCGCCATCAACTGGTCGATGCCTGCGCAATGGTGCTGTTCACCGCCAGCGCCCAGCACGCCGCGGTCAATTTTCCGCAGGCCGCGATAATGGAATTCGCGCCCGCCGTTACGGGCGCGCTGTGGCAGGATGTTCCGCAGCAGCGCGAAGGGCATGACCGCAAGGACTGGCTTGACCATATGCCGCCGAGCGCGCTGGCGCTTAAACAGCTTGAAGTGCTCTACCTGCTGGGTTCGCTGCAATACCGCCCGCTTGGCACTTACCTCAGCCGGGATTTTCCCTATCCCGCATGGTTCACCGATCCGCAGGTGACGGGCAGCGAGGGACCACTGGTGCGGTTCCAGGCGGCGCTGGCAAAGGTGGAAGAACGGATTGTGGCCCGCAATGCAGAGCGGCGGGTGGCCTATCCCTTCCTTCTGCCCAGTGCGGTGCCGACCAGTATCAATATCTGAAAGCTGACAAACAAAAACCGCGCGGAAGGGCGTTCCCTTCCGCGCGGTTTTTTGTGTCAAGCGCAGTGAAGGATCAGCCCAGCGCGCCGATCTTGGCGAGGGCTGCCATCACTGCCTGGCTCTGTTCGCCGCCCGACTGGGGAACGGTCTCTCCAGCGCGGTCGATGATCTGTTCCCAGGCGGCAGCGATGCCTTCGGGGGTACGCTCGCCCTCGGGCAGCGCAACACCCGGCGTCAGGGTGACATAGGCGGCGTGATAGGCGCCAGCGCCCGCGCCGCAAATCATGTTGGTCGGCGCATCTTCGCTGACCAGATAGAGGGCCATCGGCGCGACATTTTCTGGCGCGAGCATTTTGAAGAAGGCTTCGGGCATCCCAAGGTCTTCGGTCATCCGGGTGCCGGCGACCGGGGCGATGGTGTTGACCCGGATGTTGTTCTTCGCGCCTTCGATGTGAAGCGTCTTGGTAAGGCCGGCCAGGCCCAGCTTGGCCGCGCCGTAATTGGCCTGGCCAAAGTTGCCGTAAAGCCCGGTGCTGCTGGCAGTCATCAGGATACGGCCATAGTTCTGTTCGCGCATGGTTTCCCACACCGCCTTGGTGCAGTTGGCGCTGCCGTTGAGGTGAACGTCGACGACCAGTTTCCAGTCGGCCATGTCCATTTTGGCGAAGCTTTTGTCGCGCAGGATCCCGGCGTTGTTGATCAGGACGTGGACGCCGCCCCACTGTTCCTTGGCCTTGGCGACCATTTCCACCATCTGTTCGTATTCGGTAACCGAGCCGCCGTTGGACATGGCTTCGCCGCCGGCGGCCTTGATTTCCTCAACCACTTTCAGGGCGGCGTCGGAATGGCCGGTGCCGTCACGGCTGCCGCCCAGGTCGTTGACCACCACCTTGGCACCGCGCTTGGCGAGTTCCAGGGCATAGGCCCGGCCCAGGCCGCCGCCGGCACCGGTGACGATCGCGACGCGATCCTTGAACGAAATAGTCATGGGTTTTCTCCGCTGATTTGCAGGATTCCCGAGGGGAAGCGGCGGGGGCATGACACGGCCTGCGCCGCCTTGCAATATGGTGCAATGCAGCACGGCATTTCCCTAGCGTCAAGTATCGCGGCCAGCGGGACTGGTGCGGCGCGACTCGGGATTACAACCGGGTCAGGGCGGGAATCAGCGCATCGAAATGGTCGATTACCGCGTCAGCGCCCAATTCGTGCGCGGGCCGATCATTGAAGCCGAAGCTGACCACGACCGAAGGCAGGCCCGCGCCGCGCGCCGCCCCGGTATCAAAGGTGGTGTCGCCAACATAGGCCGCGCGCCCACCGCCGCATTGCGCGACCATGGCGCACAGCGCATCGGGCGCGGGCTTGAGCGGATAGCGCCCACCGCCGATGATGCTGGCGAAACGGTGAGTGAGGCCAAGCGCGTCGAACAACTTCATCGCCAGAGCGTGCGGCTTGTTGGTGACCACTGCCAGCTTGACCCCGGCATCGGCCAGAGCATCCAGCATAGCTTCACCGCCGGGGAACAGCGCGGTGTGAACCGCGATGTTGGCGGCGTAGTGATCGATCAGCACCACTCGCAGTGCCTCAAAATCGATTCCCTCCTCTCCGCCGGTCAGGGTCAGGGCACGGCGCAGCATCAGGCTTGATCCGCCGCCAATCAGGCTGCGTACTTCGGCGTCAGGTACCGGTGCCCGGCCAACTTGGGCAAGCGCGTGATTGAGCGCCGCGCCAAGATCGCGCGAGGTATCAAGCAGGGTGCCATCAAGATCAAAACCGACCGTGGCGAATGAAATGTTGGTCATATCGCGCCGCGATGGCGCGCGATTGTGGAATCCGCAACCGTTTGCTGGCAAGGAAACCATCATGACTGCAACACCGTCCCCCCACACCGCCGCCCTTGCCATTGTCGTTCTTGCCGCGGGCAAGGGCACCCGTATGAAAAGTGACCTGCACAAGGTGCTGCATCCCATCGCCGGGCGGCCGATGCTGCTGCATCTGCTGGCCAGCCTTGATGCCCTAGCGCCGGAGCGGCGGGTGATCGTGGCGGGGGACCGCGCCGATCAGATCGAGGTGGCGCTGGCCGGAACCGATGCGCGGATCGTGCTGCAGGAACCGCAGCTTGGTACGGCCCACGCCGCGCTTCAGGCCCGGGATGCGCTGGCCGGGTTTGCCGGCGATGTGCTGATCTGCTTTGGGGACGTGCCGTTCCTTTCGGCAGCAACGGTGGGGCGGCTGTGCGCCGCATTGCAGGGCGCGATGGTGGCGGTGCTGGGGTTCCGCCCGGCTGACACCGCCGCCTATGGCCGGATCATTGCTGACGATGATGGCACGGTGTGCAAGATGGTGGAGCACAAGGACGCCAGCGCAAGTGAACGCGCGGTGACGCTGTGCAATTCCGGCGTGATCGTGGCGAGCGCGGCGGATATGTGGCGGCTGCTGGACGGTGTCGGCAATGACAATGCCGCAGGGGAATACTACCTGCCCGATGTCGCCACCAACGCCATTGCCGAAGGGGGCGTGGTGAAAGTGATTGAAACCGGGGCGGATGAAGTTGCCGGGATCAACAGCCGCGCTGAACTCGCTCATGCAGAAGCGGTTTGGCAGGGTTACCGGCGTGAAGAGGCGATGGCCGACGGGGTATCGCTGCGCGCGCCGGAAACGGTGACCTTCAGTTGGGACACCGAACTGGGGCGCGACGTGACGATTGAACCCAATGTGGTGTTCGGCCCCGGGGTCAAGGTGGCTGACAAGGCCGTGATCCGCGCCTTTTGCCACATTGAGGGCGCAACGATTGGTCAGGGCTGCGAAGTCGGCCCCTTCGCCCGCCTGCGCACCGGAGCGGTGCTGGGCGAAAAGGCCAGGATCGGCAATTTCGTTGAGGTCAAGAAGGCGGTGATGGGCAAGGGGGCCAAGGCCAATCACCTGTCCTATATCGGCGATGCCGAGGTGGGGGCCGGGGCCAATATCGGCGCGGGCACGATCACCTGCAATTATGACGGCTATTTCAAGCACAAGACCATTATCGGCGAACGCGCCTTCATCGGCAGCAACTCCGCATTGGTCGCTCCGGTGAAGATCGGCGCAGATGCGATCGTCGGCGCGGGCAGCGCGGTGACGCGTGATGTGGCGGCGGGCGAGCTGCGGATCGTGCGCGGAGAACAGCTGGTCAAGCCGGGCTGGGCGGATCGGTTTCATGATGCGATGAAGAAGAAAAAGGCGGAGAAGGTGGAGTCTTGACATGATATCATGATATGATATCAATATATCAATGACCCGAATCCTTGCCGATTTGCCTGATGACGACATCAAATGGCTTGATGCCCGCGCGGCTGAGCAGGGCAAGTCGCGTGCCTCAGTGCTGCGCGAGGCGGTGCAGGCATACCGCGCGGACGGCGGTGATGACTGGCTTGAGGCGGGTTTCGGTCTCTGGGCGCGACACGGTATCGCCTTCGAACCGCTTGAGTATGAGCGCAAGCGCAGGGCCGAATGGACCCGTCCGTGGGATGATGACTACGAGGAGGTCCGGGCGGAATCGCCTGATTGCTTCGATGAATATGACGATAGGGAGCGGACACATTATCTCGCCCTCCAAGCCAAGGCCGCGAAAAAGCGCAAGAAGAATGCCGCATGAGCGGTTACAGTTTCGATGCCAATATTCTGATTGACGCGCTGTGGGGCCATCCGCCTGCGCGTGAGGAAATCGGCCGTGCAAGTGCCAATGGTGCCCGGGTATGGGTAAGCCGGATGGCCTGGATAGAAGTATTGTCGAAAGGCGACGACTCGACGCTAAGAGACGCGATGCGTTTTCTAGGGCGTTTCAACATCGATGAAGTCGATGAGGAAACCGCGCTTCGTGCCGCGTCGCTGCGCAGGGAACGGCCACGATTGAAATCGCCCGATGCAATCATACTTGCCACAGCGCAAATTCGTGGCCGCGTTCTCGTTACCCGCAATACCAAGGATTTCCCCGCTGAAATGCCGGGCATCCGCGTTCCCTATACCCTCTAACGAAAGCATCCCATCATGTGCGGCATTATCGGCATAGTCGGCAAGGAAGAGGTAGCGGACCGTCTGGTAGATGGCCTGCGGCGGATGGAATACCGCGGCTATGACAGCGCCGGGGTCTGCACCATCCACGATGATCATCTGGTGCGCCGCCGCGCGCCGGGCAAGCTGGTCAATCTGGTGCGCGAACTGGCGCGCGATCCCGCGCCCGGCACCACCGGCATCGCCCACACCCGCTGGGCAACGCACGGCGCGCCGACCGCGGCCAACGCTCATCCGCACGCTACCGAAGTGCTGGCGCTGGTCCACAATGGCATCATCGAGAACTTCCGCCAGTTGAAGGAAGCGCTGGCCGCGCGCGGACGCAAGTTTGAAAGCGATACCGATACCGAGGTGGTGGCGCACCTGCTGTCCGAACAGGTTGAGGCCGGGCTTTCCCCGGAAGAGGCGGTCAAGACGGTCCTGCCGCAACTGCGCGGTGCCTTTGCACTGGCCATTGCCTTTAAGGATCATCCCGATTTGCTGATCGGCGCGCGGCTTGGCTCGCCGCTGGTGCTGGGGTACGGTGACGGGGAAACCTATCTGGGATCGGACGCGCTGGCGCTGGCCCCGCTGACGCAGAAGATCAGTTACCTTGATGAAGGGGACTGGGTGGTGCTGCGGCGCGACAGCGTCCAGGTCTTTGACAAGGACAACCGCGCCGTCACCCGCGAAGTCACCACTTCGGGAGCCTCCGCCGCGGAGATCGAGAAGGGCAACTTCCGCCACTTCATGCAGAAGGAGATATTCGAGCAGCCGACCGTGGTGGCGCAGACGCTGCGCAGCTATATCCGCCAGGTCGATCAATCGGTGGCGCTGCCGCAATTCGATTTTGACCTGTCCAGCATCAACCGCGTTACCATCGTTGCCTGCGGCACCAGTTACTATGCCGGCATGGTCGCCAAATACTGGTTCGAACAGTTTGCGCGGTTGCCCGCCGACATCGATTTCGCCAGCGAGTTCCGTTACCGCGAACCGGTGATGGAGCCGGGCGGGCTGGCGCTGTTCATCTCGCAAAGCGGAGAGACGGCTGATACCCTGGCGGCGCTGCGCCACTGCAAGGAACAGGGCCAGGTCATCGCCGTGGTGGTCAACGTGCCGACCAGTTCGATGGCGCGCGAGGCTGATCTGCTGCTGCCGACTCACGCCGGCCCGGAAATTGGCGTTGCCAGCACCAAGGCCTTCACTTGCCAGCTTGCCGTGCTGGCCGCGCTGGCCGCGCACATGGCGGTGAAACGCGGCAGGATGGACCGCGCGGAAGAAAATCGGGTGGTCACGCATCTGCTGGAAACCCCGTCCAGCCTGAATGCAGCGCTGTCTCACGATGACGAGATTGCGGCCATGGCTCACCTGATCGCCCCGGCGCGCGACGTGCTTTACCTGGGCCGCGGACAGGATTATCCGCTGGCGCTCGAAGGTGCTTTAAAATTGAAGGAAATCAGTTATATTCACGCCGAAGGTTACGCCTCGGGCGAAATGAAGCACGGGCCGATCGCGCTGATTGACGAGGCGGTGCCGGTGATTGTGCTGGCTCCATCGGGGCCACTGTTTGAAAAGACCGTATCGAATATGCAGGAGGTGCGCGCACGTGGCGGCAAGATTGTGCTGATCTCTGACCGCGAGGGGCTGGACGAAGCGGGCGAGGGGTGCCTGGCCACGATCGAGATGCCCAAGGTTCACCCGCTGATTGCGCCGATGGTCTATGCCGTGCCGGTGCAATTGCTGGCCTATCACGTCGCTTGCGTGAAAGGCACGGATGTTGACCAGCCGCGCAACCTTGCCAAATCGGTAACGGTCGAATGAAGGTGGCGGGCGGTTGTCACTGCGGCGCAGTGCGGTTCAGGGCGCAAGTACCTGAAACTGTTGAAGTGCTGGATTGCAACTGCTCCATCTGCGACAAGACTGGCTTTGTCCATCTGATCGTGCCGCATTCGGATTTTGTGCTGGAAGGAGAGGACGCGGCACTGGCCTCCTATCGCTTTGGCACCGGCGCGGCGGAGCATCTGTTTTGCAAGACCTGCGGTATCAAGAGCTTCTATCAGCCGCGATCGCATCCTGATGCCTGGAGCGTCAACCTGCGCTGTCTCGATCCCGGTCACGGGCTGGCGGCAAGGGTGCGAGCCTTTGACGGACGGAATTGGGAAGCTGCGCGGTCAGCATTGGAATGATCGGATATTCGTTTCGTCGCGCAAGCTTTACGCGGCGATAAGGATTGAGCGTTAATTGAGTTTGTGTGAGCAATCAGCCTGCCCCCTCTTCGCTGCCCAGGGTTCTCCCTGTCATGGCTGTGCTCGGACTGAACGATCCGGGTGAAGGCGATTGGGCGCGTATGCGCGGCCTGCAATATTCAAGCCTGGCCAAGGTCACCAAGCTGCGGGTCGCTGCGCACGTGATCGCCGGGCTTGGTGTATGCTGGATATATCATTCGGTAATTCATGTGGCCCTGTTGGGCGCGTGGTTTGCCGCGCTGTGCGGCACGCTTTATTATGGCGCGCAGATCGATTGGGCGCTCGTCGATGCCGACAAGCGGCGAATCGGCCGCGATGAAGTGCAGAAACAGACTGTTGGGGCGATTTTCAACGCCATGGCGTGGGTCGTGCCGCTGGCGCTGTTCGCGCCCTATGGCGATCTGGTCGCGCGGATGCAGTTGTGGGCAATCTGCGCCATGCTGATGACGGCCTGCGCGGTGATGCTGCCGGCGGTGCCGCTGGCCAACCTGATGTTCACCGGGATCATGGGCTGCGCGGCGCTGGCCAGTTTTGCCTATTCGGGCAGCTTCGAAATGGTGGCCGTCTCGTTGCTGTTCATCGCGGTTGTGGCGCGCGGTGCGATTGACAACGCCCGTTCGTTCCTGACTGCCCGCGTGGCAGAGGCCGGCATGGCCGAACGCAACGAGGTGGTTTCGCTGCTGCTCAAGGAATTTGAAGAGGGCGAGGCGGACTGGCTGTGGCAGATTGATACCTCGCGCCGGGTGCGCGCGGCCAGCCCGCGCTTCGCCTATGCTCTGGGCCTTTCTTCCGAAGAGATCGACGGCAAGCCGTTCATTCAGCTGATTGCCGGTCCCGCGTGGGAAACCGGCCAGTTCCCCTCCAGCCTGCACGATCTGGCGGAGCGGTTGAAGCGGCGCGAAAGCTTTTCCAACCTGCTGGTGCGGGTGACGATTGGCGGAAGGCAGCGCTGGTGGGAGCTTTCCGGCACGCCCAAACTTGCCGAGAATGGCAGCTTTGACGGCTTCCGCGGGGTCGGGTCCGACGTGACCGAGCAGCGCGAGAGTTCTGACAAGATCGCGCACATGGCGCGTTTCGATACGCTGACCGGCCTGCCCAACCGCATGATGGTGACCGAGGCGCTGGGTGAAGCGATGCGCTATGCCGATCAGTGGCGCACCCGCTGCGCTTTCCTGATGATAGACCTTGACCGGTTCAAGGCGGTCAACGACACCCTTGGTCACCTGGTTGGGGACCAGTTGCTGGCGCTTGTTTCAAGCCGTCTGCGCTCGATCATGTCGGACAACGAATTGTGCGGCCGTCTGGGCGGAGACGAATTTGCCGTGGTGATTCGCGATGCGGCAGACCACACCCGGGTTGAACGGATTTCTGCTGCGGTGATCGAGGTGTTGTCGCGCCCTTACGAAATCGATCACCACACGCTTTACATCGGGGCCAGCGTCGGCTCCGCAATCGGCCCGCGCGACGGTTCGACGGTAGAGACCCTGATGCGCAATGCCGATCTTGCTCTCTACCGGTCAAAGGAAGAAGGCGGCGGGCAGCACTTCGGTTACGAGCCGGAATTGCACGCCCTGGCCGAAGAACGCCGCAAGCTGGAATTTTCGCTCCGCCGGGCGCTGGAACGCAACGAATTTGCGCTCAACTTCCAGCCGGTGGTCGATTCGGCAGCTGAAACCATCGTCAGCTTTGAAGCCTTGCTGCGCTGGCAGAATGCGGATCATGGCATTGTCAGCCCGGCCAAGTTCATCCCGCTGGCCGAAGATACCCGCCTGATCGTGCCGATCGGCNNCTGGGTGCTGCGCGAAGCCTGCCGTGAAGCGGCGCGCTGGCCCAGCACAATCAAGGTTGCCGTCAACGTATCAGGCGAACAGTTGCTGGACACCCATTTCATCCAGAGCGTGGTCAGCGCGCTTCACGATAGCGGCCTGCCGGCCCAGCGGCTG
>JAFEEX010000049.1:18253-33926 GCA_018240895.1 Pseudomonadota bacterium
CGCTCGACGATTTCGGAACCGGCTATTCCTCGCTCGCCTATATCCGCAATCTGCGCTTCTCAACCATCAAGGTTGATCGCAGCTTTGTTCAGGGCGCGGCCATGGGCAGCCCGGAAAGCCTGGCAATCATCCGTGCCGTGGTCGCCATGGCGGAAAGCCTTGAAATGTCGACCACCGCCGAGGGGGTAGAGACAGAGGCAGAGCTTCAGGTGATCCGCAAATTGGGGTGCCGCAAGATTCAAGGCTATTACTTCGGTCGGCCGATGCCTGCACAAGACGCCAGCGCTCTGGTCGCCGCTTCAAGGGCCCAACGCGCCAACGCGTAAGGGCTTAACCCGCCGCCAGCGCTGTGATTGCGCTTTCGAACAGGGCGCGGCCATCAGTGCCGCCCTGTTCGGGTTCGATCATCCGTTCGGGGTGGGGCATCATGCCCAGCACGTTGCCCGCGGCGTTCAGCACGCCCGCGATCTGCCGTGCCGATCCGTTAACCGCCTCGGCATAGCGAAAGGCCACCCGGCCTTCGCCTTCCAGCCGGTCCAGCGCGGCATCGTCGGCAAAATAGTTGCCGTCATGATGGGCCACGGGAATCACAATCTCCGCCCCGGCGTCATAGCCGCTGGTGAACAGGCTTTGGTTGTTGGCCACGCTCAGGCGCACGTTGCGGCACACGAAATTCATGCCGGCATTGCGCAGCAGCGCACCCGGCAGCAGGCCGCTTTCGGTCAATACCTGAAAGCCGTTGCAAACGCCCAGCACGGGCACGCCCCTGTTCGCGGCCGCGACAACCGCCTGCATGATCGGGCTGCGCGCGGCCATCGCTCCGGAACGCAGATAATCGCCATAGGAAAAGCCGCCGGGCAGGGCGATGAAATCGAGCCCATCGGGCAGATCGGCATCGCCGTGCCATACCCTGAACGGCGCGGCGCCCGCAATCTTTTCCAGCGCATCGGCCATGTCCCGGTCACAATTGGAACCGGGAAAAGTGATGACGGCGCTGCGAAAGCTCATGCCGCCAGCCTTTCGATCCGATAATTCTCGATCACCATGTTGGCGAGCAGTTTGCTGGCCATTTCCTCAAGCGCGGTGTCGGAAACGCTGTCATCCACGTCCAGTTCAATCATCTTGCCGGCGCGCACGTCCCTGACGCCGTTGATGCCCAGTCCCTCGATCGCGTGGTGAATTGCCCGGCCCTGCGGATCAAGCACGCCGTTCTTCAGGCTGACATAGACGCGGACCTTCATGACGCAGACCTTTCGCGGGACGACTTGGGTTGGGTGGAGACTCGGCAGCGCCTATGGCCCCAGATGCGCGCGGGGGCAAGGCGCGCGTGCCGGGACTTGCCTATTTCCCAGCTGGATCGACGCCGTCCGGCAGGACGGAAATTTCCACGCCGGCCTCCCTGGTCAGATAGCGCCGCGCCAACGCCTGCAACTGCTCCGGCGTAATCGCGGCCAGCCGCTCCTTTGCCCTGGCATGGCGGTCTATCCGGTCCGCCTCGGTCTGGGCGCGGTCGACATAGGCAAGCCAGCCGGCGTTTGACTTCAGCAGGTTGTCCAGCCTTTCCAGCAACGGCGCCCGCGCGCGCAGCAGCAGGTCGGCGCTGATTGGTGTCGCCCGCAGATCGGCCATGGTCGCGTCGATCGCCGCGCGGGTCGCGGCAACCTCGCTCACATCGACAGAGGCGGACAGGCCGAACGTGCCAAAGCCGCGCCAGGTGCGCGATGCATTGCTGCTGGCGCTGGGGGAATAGGCCTTGCCCAGCTTTTCACGCAGGGTATCGGTCAGTTCGATCCCGACGACGCGCGCCAGCAGCTCAAGCTCAAGGGTTGCGACCGGATCTTCGCCGTCCCGCGTCGGCCAGGTATAAGTGACCAATGCCTGATCCTTCGGCCCGCTGTGGTGCAGCACGCGGTCGCCGCGGTCGGCGGTGAAGGGGCGGGTGCGCTGGTCGGCATAGGGGCGGAAATCGGCTTCGCGCCGGGGCAGCGCGCCAAAGGTCTGGCCCACCGCTGCAATCACCGCGTCGGGATCGAAATCGCCGACCACGCCAATCTCTATCGCGCCATGTTGCAGGCGGTCGGTAATCGCCGTTTTCAGCTTGTCAAAGGTCAGCGTGCGCCAATCCTCCACCTTGCCCAGGCTGAAGCGCGGGTCATTGTCGGACAGGATCGCGCCGGCATCTGCCGCCAGCGCCGAACCCGGCGTGGCCCGCAGTGATGCGAACATGTTGTTGATCGACTGACGGAACAACACCTCGCCTTCCTTGCGATAGCCCGGATCGGTGATCTGCGCGGCAAGAAGCTGCATCTGCAGCGCCAGATCCTGACGGTTGGTAACAGCGGTGGAGGCGAAGGCTTCATCGCCGGCACCGAAACTGGTCGTGGCAGTGTGCCCGGCCAGCAGGCTGTCAAGCTGATCCTTGCTGTGCTTGCCCAGGCCGCCCAGCGGCAGAAAGTTGGCCAGCTTGGTTGCCAGCGGATCATCCCTGGTGGCCAGGAGGTTGCCGCCATCGACTGATACCTGAATCCAGATCCGGTCTTTCTCCAGCGTCGTCGGCTTAAGGTTCAGCCGCACCCCGTTGGCAAAGCGCAGTTCGCGAATGCCCAGCACCGGTTCGGTCGTATCGGCGCTGATCGTTCCGGCGGGGCCGAAATTGGTATAGGCAAATGTGCCTGAGCCATTGGCCTTTGGCGGGTCAATCGCGCTGCGCATCGCCTGATCCCACGCCGAGCGCAGGCCGCGTGCGCCGTCCAGCGGCGGGGTTCGGCCTTGAAAACGCAGCAATGGGGTGTCCAGCGGCACCAGTTCGCGCTTCAGCGCTGCCAACACCGCATCGGGGGTGACCTGCGGAATGAAGGCTTCCAGCCGCTCCAGTGAGCGCCGGGGGGTATCGGGGACGATGTCGTCGTCCAGCAGCGCCATCACCGCGCCCAGCAATTGGCCATTGCTGCGGGTATCCTGCGCAGAGGCGGCGTTGAGTGTGGCTGCGCGGATGATTGCGATCTGCTCGGCGATTTCGTCCTTGCCGAAGCCGTATTTCAGCGCCCGCCGATATTCCTCCGCCGCGGTGATCAGCCCGCGCCGCCATTTGCCGTCAACAGTGTCGACCGCCAGACTGGTGTTGCGCCCGGCGCGAAACACGTCAGCGGTGTCCAGCCCGGCAGCGCGAAACGGGGCATTGGCCTGACGGGTCAGGCGCAGCAGGCGGCGGTTGAACGCGGCATAGCCGATCTGGCGCAGCAGGTTCTCGCGGCGCTGGGCCAGACTGTCAGGCTCGTCCACCCAGCGGCCCAGCCGGGTCGCGGTTACCCGTTCCGACAGGGCCGGATCGATATAGATGTCAGCCTTGTTCGCCAGTTTCGGCTCAACCGGCCCGGCTGACGGTTGCGGATCGGGTTTGCGCGGCTGCCAGTCAGTGAAGCGTTGACGGATCGCGGCTTCGACCGCGTCGGGATCAAAATCGCCAATCACCATGACGGTGGCCTGGGCCGGCACATATTCACGGTGATAGAACGCGCGCAGACCGTCCGCCGTGGCAGCGTTCAACGTCTCGGCCGTGCCGATCGGCAACCGTGAAACATAGCGCGCAGTTGGCGCAAGGAAGTGCGTCTGGCCGACATAATTGCGCAGGGCGAAGGAATTGCGGTCACGCATTTCGGCCAGAACCACGCCGCGCTCGCGCGCCATCGCCTCAGGCGCGATGGTCAGCTCGCTCGCGGTTTCGCGCATCAGCATCAGCGCCGTGTCCAGCAGCGCGGGATCAGCGCGCGGCAGATCGAGCATGTAGGTGGTGCGTTCGTAATTGGTCTGCGCGTTGGTATCCGCGCCAAAGGCCAGGCCATCGCGCTCCAGCAGCTTGACCATTTCGCCTTCGGGAACGTGAGTCGATCCGTTGAAAGCCATATGCTCGACGAAATGGGCAAAGCCGCGCTCATCATCGCTTTCGTCCAGCGATCCGGCATCGATCTGCATCCGCACCAGCGCCGTGCCCCTGGGCGTGGCGTTGTGGCGGATGACATAGCGCATCCCGTTGCCAAGCTGGCCGAAGCGATAACTTTCATCCAGCGGCACATCGCTGACCTGAAAGGCCCAGACCGGCTTGGGACGCGCGGCGGCGCTCGCCACCCGCCCGACCTGCGGAGCGCAGGCGGCAAGGGTAAGGGTGGACAGGGAGAGGACGAACAGAACCTTGCGGGATGGCATCGGCCCTAGGTGGCGCAAGGCACCGGCTGGGGCAAGGGGCCGCGCGCGCTGCCGCGGGGTCTTACTTCCCCCGCAGCTTCCGGTGCGCGCCCAGGTCCAGCACTTCGCTCGGCCCGTCGTTTTCCAGCAGGCCCAGCCGCCGGGCGACTTCCTGATAGGCTTCTTCCTCTCCGCCAAGGTCGCGGCGGAAGCGGTCCTTGTCCAGCTTTTCGCCGGTGGTCATGTCCCACAGGCGGCAGCCATCGGGGCTGATCTCGTCCGCCAGGATGATCCGGCTGAAATCACCATCCCAGATCCGGCCGAATTCCAGCTTGAAATCGACCAGACGGATATTGATCGCTGCGAACATCCCCGACAGGAAATCGTTGATGCGGATCGCCATGCTGGAAATGTCCTGCATTTCCTCGTTCCCGGCCCAGCCGAAACAGGCGATGTGTTCCTCGGCAATCATCGGATCGCCCAGCGCATCGTCCTTGTAATAGTATTCGATCAGGGTGTGGGGCAGCGGCTCACCTTCGGGGATGCCCAGCCGTTTGGATATCGATCCGGCGGCGACGTTGCGCACCACCACTTCGATCGGGATGATTTCAACCTGGCGGACAAGCTGCTCACGCATATTGAGCCGCTTGATGAAGTGAGTCGGGATGCCGATGTGATTCAGGCGGGTGAACACATATTCGCTGATGCGGTTGTTAATCACACCCTTGCCGTTGATCGTGCCCTTCTTCTGGGCGTTGAACGCGGTGGCATCATCCTTGAAATACTGGATCAGGGTGCCAGGCTCCGGTCCTTCGTAAAGGATCTTTGCCTTGCCTTCATAGATTTGGCGGCGACGCGACATGGGCATTTCCTTGGACTTGAAAAAGGCAAGCCCCGGCATGGGCAAGTCGGGCTGACTCGCGCGGCCGGGGCGTCTTGGCGCGCCCTTACGCCAAATCCGCACCCGGCGCAATCAAGCTGTCCTTGCGCGCCAGCCGGGGCAGGGGGCCGCGTTTCAGGATGTGGACTTGTCGCGGCGCTGACGGCAGGATGGCGGTGATGAAACGATCACTGATGTTGATCCTGGCCATGGCGGGCAGCGCGCCGGCCATGGCCGGGCCAGAGGAAAGCCTGCGCCAGCAGGTTGAAACCGCACTGGCCGGTGCGCCGGCGGGTACGCGGTTTGGTTTGCTGGTAACCGATGATCAGGGCCGCGAGGTGGTGGCCGTGGCGCCTGATCAGCGGTTCATCCCGGCATCGAATACCAAGCTGTTCACCACCGCCGCCGCCTATGCCGTGCTGGGGCGGGATCTGGCGGCCACTGCGGTCAGCGGCGCGACGCAGATCACGGTCATGCCTCCGCTGCGCGGTCAGTCTGACGTGATCCTGACTGGGGGAGGCGGCGTCAGCCTGTCCAGCGCGCCGGATTGCGTCACCCGTTGCCTGTCTGCCCTGGCGCGCGCGGTTGCGACCAGGGCAGGCAGGATTGCAGACGTGATCGCCGATGACAGCGCATTCGTTGACCAGCGGTGGAGCCCGGGGATGAGCTGGAACAACATCCAGACCGATTCCGGCACGGCGACATCGGCGCTGATCGTGGATGATAACGCGCTGCCGCTGGTGGTGTCCCCGGCCCAGCCCGGTCAGCCGGCGGTGGTGACGGTTTCCCCCTATTTCACCGTTCGCAACGAGGCGCAGACGGTTGCCGCGGGCGAAACGAAACTGGCCGTTGAACGCGCGGTCAATGCCCGCGAACTGCGGATTTATGGTACAATCGCCGCCGGCGCGCCGCCCTGGCGTGAGGATTTGGGGATAGACGATCCGGCGGACTATGCCGGCTGGGCGCTGCGCCGGGCGCTGCTGGCCAGCGGAGCGAAGGTTTCGGGCAAGGTGGTGGTACGCCACCGCGCCGCGAGGTTTGCCGCCAGCCCGGCAGGGCGAGTTGCTCAAGCGGGCGAGGCTCTTGTCGCGGCGCAGGAGGCGGCCCCGCTGGACGAGGAAGTGGCCACCATCAACAAGCGCAGCCAGAACCTTCATGCAGAGGCGCTGCTGCGCCGGACCGGGGTGGCGTGGCTGGGGCAGAGCGTGGTGTCGCCCGAATCCGGCAAACTCCAGTCCGGATCGCGCGAGGCGGGACTGGCCGCGCTGCGCGCCGTGCTTGACAGCGCCGGTGTTTCGCGCGGCGGGTATGATCTTTCCGATGGATCGGGAATGTCCACTTACAACCGGGCATCGCCGCGCGCGGTGGTGGGCTTGCTGCGCTGGGCCGGGCGGCAGGGCTGGGGCGCGGCATGGCGCGCCTCTCTGCCGGTTGGCGGGGTGGACGGCACGTTGCGCAATCGTTTTGCCGGAACCGCGCTGGCCGGAAAGATCCGGGCCAAGACCGGCACGCTCAACGCCACCAATGCCCTGTCCGGCTATATGCAGGGGGCCAGCGGGCGTGAACTGACTTTCTCCATTTTTGCCAATGACGTCCCCGATGGCGGCAATGCCGTTCCTGCCATGGATGCCGCGCTTGTGCTGATCGCTGCCGCCAACTGACTGTTGCCCGTTCGCAACAGGTGCGGTGCAACACGCCTGTCGCGCGGTGGAATTATCGGCCCGGCGCACCTCTGCACTGGCGCAAGGGCGCGGTTTGAGTAGTCTTGCGACAAGGCGCGATTGTGCCATGGTTTCAGGGGGCTGCAATGATTTCACGCAAATTCGCCACTGCCGTTCTGTGTTCAGGGATCGCCTGGACTGCCTTGTCCGCCCCGGCGCTGGCGCAGGACATTGCCGGGTCGGGCTCCGCGCCTGAAGCGGGCAAGGAAACCCAGATACTGGTCACCGGATCGCGGCTGAAGCAGGATCCCAACAACAGCGCCTTGCCCTTGCAGATCATCAAGCTGGACGATCTCAGTCGCGAAGGGATCGCCAGTGCCGAACAGGCGATCATGTACCTTAACGCCAATGGCAACGGGGCAGACAATCTGGCTTCCAATGCCGATGTGATCAGCACGGCGGCGGCCAATCGCGGGGCCAATGGTGCGGCATTTGCCAACCTGCGCGGGCAGGGGGCGGCCAGCACGCTGGTTCTGCTCAACGGCAGGCGCGTGGCGGCTCACGGCCTGTCGGGCGCGGCGGTCGACGTCAACCAGATACCTTTTGCGGCGATCGACCGGATCGAGGTGCTGAAGGACGGCGCTTCGGCGATTTACGGAACCGATGCGGTGGGCGGGGTGATCAATTATATCACCAAGAAGAACTATACCGGCATCGGTCTGCAGGGGTCTGCGGACGTGACCCAGGAAGGCGGCGGCAACATCTATCGCCTGTCGGGTATCGCTGGCTGGGGTAACCTGGATGAAAGCGGCTTCAACGTGATGGCGGCGGTCGGCTATAACTGGACCAAGCCGCTGCGGGGCGATCAGCGCGATTTCGTCAACCTGTTCCAGTATGACCGGGCGCTGGCGCCGGAAACGCGTGGATCGCCGTTTGCAACGATCGTTCCGCTGGCCGGAACGATCATCCCGTCGGCCGGCGCCGCGCCGTTCATGCCGGGATCGACCACGCAGCGGGTTGATGCGATCAACGTGATGAACCTGCCGGGCAAGGAAGGATGCGGTGCGATTCCCGGGCAGGGTGCCTATGACTGGCAGGCCTGGAACATTCCGAACTATCGCTATGCCTGCGCCTTTGACAGCGCCAGAAGCGCCTATTTGCAGCAGCAGCAGAACACCCTGACCTATCTGGGCCGCGCGGTGGCGCGGCTGGGCGCGCATGAACTGGCGCTGGAGGTGACGGGATCGGACGCTCAGGCGCACAAGGTCTATTCCGAAATCCAGTTGACCCCCAACACCACTACCCAGAACTACACCTATCGCCGCATCGCCGGGGTCAACGATGCAACCTATGACATGGTCTATGACCGGCTGATCGCCGTGTTTCCGACGCTGGGCGCGCGCGGTACGCCGATTGCCTATCGCTGGCGCTGCCTGGAATGCGGCCCGCGCGAAGTGGAAACCAAGACAACCACATTCCGCATCGGCGCATCGGCGGAAGGGCCGGTGATGGACGGCTGGGACTATCACGCCGGGGTGTCCTATGCTGACAGCAAGTCGCATTCGGTGCTGGGGGGTGGATTCTATTACACCTCCAAACTGATCGCCGCACTTAATACCGGGGTGATCAATCCTTTCCTGCTGCCGGGGCAGACCCAATCCCAGGCGGCGCTTGATCTGCTGGCCGGCGCATCGGCGGCGGGCGAGCAGATCTATCAGGGCAAGTATTCGGTGTTTCAGGCGGATGCGTCGGTCGCGGGACGGTTGTTTGCCTTGCCGGGCGGGGATGCGCAGCTTGCCGTCGGACTGGATTACCGCAAGGAAAAGTACCGTTTTTCCGGTAACTTGACGACGGTTTATTCCGCGCCGACTGACAACGCCAACAACATCGCCGGCGTTTCACGCGAAGTGAAATCGGCCTATGCGGAAATATCATTCCCGGTGATCACGCAGCTGGAGCTGACGGCGGCCGCGCGGATCGATGATTACAGCGGCTTTGGTTCAACCACCAATCCCAAATTCACCGCCAAGTTCACGCCGACCCAGGGGCTGATGCTGCGCGCGTCATACAACACCGCGTTCCGCGTCCCCAGCTTCAACCAGTTGTTCAACGGACGGTCCAGCACGGTCTATACCGGGACCAACCTGATCGATCCCGCAACCTGCCCCAGCCTGGTTCCGGCCAGCACCGGGCCATGCGCGCGCATTTCCGGGGCAAACCAGATCACCGGCGGCAATCCCGATCTGAAGCCTGAAACCGCGAAGGAAGCCAACATCGGTGTGGTGATCCAGCCATCGCGGCACTTCAGCATCTCGTTCGACTGGTGGATGATCAACCGCAAGAACACCATCCAGATCTTCAGCCTGACCGAGCTGGAGAAGTATTATTCATCGCTGTCCGATCGCTTCAAACGTGACACATCGGGGGCGATAACCGGTTTTGACCTGAGCTGGGCCAATGCCGGCCAGTCAAAAACCCAGGGCATCGACGTGGCGATGCGTGCGGGCGGTGACGCATGGGGAGGGCGGATCGCGGTTGGGCTGGACGGCACATACCTGCTGCAGAAGAAGGACCGGGTGGTCGATTCGGTGGCCTATCTCGACAAGCTGGGGACAACGATGCCCGGCGGGCTGTTTTCGCCCAGCGGTGACCTTGGCCTGCGCTGGAAGCACAACGCCTATGTCACCTGGTCAAATGATGACTGGATGCTGTCATTCAGCCAGCTTTATCGCAGCGGATATACCAACCGCGTGCTGCCGGGCGTAACGGCGGGAACCGCAACGCGGACTGACGTGGTTTATACCACCAAGCCCTACATCATCTACAACACCTCGGTCGCCTATACCGGGATCAGCAACATCAAGCTGACGGCGGGGATCAAGAACCTGTTCAACACCGATCCGCCCTTTGCCATCAGCTATGATGACAATACCGGCGGCGGCAGTTCTTGGGAACCGCGCGTGGCCGATCCGCGCGGACGCTCGTTCACCCTGCAGGCAGAGGTAAAGTTCTGATCGCAAGCCGGAATGGGGAAAGGCCGATTTCCCCGTTTTGGACAGATGCCCTGCATTGCTCCGGCTGGCTGGCCGGTCCATAAGGCCGGCCATGACGGCCCATGCTGCACATCGAGGCGCGCAATTGTCTGACGCTGGCGATTCCCTGGGCTTCATCCCGCGCTGGATGACCCGGGTATGGTCGGGCGGATTCAATCGCCTGCTGGACCGGGTTGATGCCGGACTGGAATGCGGATCGGTGCGGGTGCGTCTGCCCGATGGCAGCACGCGCCTGCTGGGCGGCCGCGCGCCGGGTTTTGAAGCAGAGGTTGAGGTGCGCGACTGGCGGGCGCTGGTGCGGCTGGCCGCGGCGGGCTCGGCCGGCTGCTATCAGGGGTGGGAAGCCGGCGAATGGGACAGCGCCGATCCGGTGACGCTGTTCGCGCTGTTTTGCGCCAATGCGCAAAGCCTGGGAACCGCGGCGCGGGCGCGGGGGCCGTGGCGCTGGCTGGGCCGCGCTTTGCACCGGCTGCATCGCAATTCCCGGGCCGGGGCAGCGCGCAACATTCATGCCCACTATGATCTGGGCAATGATTTCTATGCCGAATGGCTTGATCCGGCGATGGTCTATTCCAGCGCACGGTTTGCCGGGTCGGAACAGCCGCTGGCAGAGGCGCAGCAGCACAAATTGGCCGCGATGATGCAGCGCGTTGCCGGGGCAGGGTCAGTGCTGGAAATCGGATGCGGCTGGGGGGCGCTGTCTGCCGCCCTGCGCGATCGCGGCGCGGCGGTAACCGCGATCAGCCTGTCTGACGAACAGCTTGACTGGGCGCGCCGCCACCACGGCCCGGGGATTGATTTTCGCAAGCAGGATTACCGCGATGTGGCGGGCCAGTATGATGCGATCGTCAGCGTCGAAATGGTCGAGGCGGTGGGGCAGGAATATTGGGCCGCGTTCTTCGATTGTCTTGATCGCAACCTGAAGCCGGGCGGGCGCGCGGCGATCCAGTACATTTCCATCCGCGATGCGCTGTTTCCGGCCTATGCTGCGGGGGCGGACTTCATCCAGACCTATATTTTCCCCGGCGGGATGCTGGTCAGCGAAGCAGCCTTTCGCAGGCTTGCTGCCGAACGCAATCTGGCCTGGATCGATCAGGCGGGCTTTGCCGCCGACTATGCCGAAACGCTGCGGCTGTGGCGTGCCCGGTTTGATCAGGCCGTTGCCGAAAGGCGCCTGCCAGCCGGGTTTGATGATCGCTTCGTCCGGCTGTGGCGGTTCTATCTGATGTATTGCGAGGGCGGATTCAGGGGCGGGCTGATCGACGTTGCCCAGATCACCCTGGTCAAGCAAGGCGCGGTGACGGCCTGATAGGTGGTGACGGACTGATCAGCCGATGTGACGGAACGCACTGTCGCCGCGCCAGCGGGTCAGGATATTGTTATGGACGATCGGGTTGAGCAGCCTGTTGAACGCGCAGCCGACCAGGCTGTTGTCCCACCAGATCACTTCGGATTGCAGGGCTTCCAATCCGGGCAGGGTCAGCCAGCAAACCGTCCCCGGCAGCAGCCGGTTAACCGCCGCACCACAAAAGCCGCTAAGCGAAAGATCGTGGATGACGGTCTGGAAACCCCGCGATCCGGATACGCGCAGCGTTGCGGGGATGGAAATGCGAGTCCGCGGCGCTGACCGGTCTTCCTGTGAGGCGACGAAATATGTGTCCCGGTTCACCATCAGATTGTCACTCATGGCTGCGCGCCCCGTTCCTTCAATACCTTCCGGTTCCCTCACCGGCGGGCTTGGCAAAGTATGGATCGATGCGGTTTAGCAGTCGTTATGAGCTATGGTTAATCCGCTCGCGGTGCGGGCTGGCGAACTGTTCACCAAGAATCGCGATCAAACGGTCCGCCACCACTTCGGGCGGCTTGACCGTTTGGGGGTCTTCGCCCGGATAGGCGCGGGCGCGCATGGCGGTGCGGGTTGCGCCTGGGTCAATAATCGCCACGCGGACCTTGCTGATATTGCGCACTTCCTGTGCATAGCAATCGATCAACACCTCGGCCGCGGCCTTGCTTGCGGCATAGGCACCCCAATAGGCGCGGGGCTGCGTGGCAACGCTGGTGGTCAGGAAGGCCAGCCGGGCATCGGCGCTGCGCCGCAGCAGCGGATCGAACCGGGCGATCAGCGCCTGGGTGGCCAGCAGGTTTACGGTCAGCGCGCGGGTCAGCACGGCCTGATCGATATCGGTAACGCTGGTCAGTTCGGGCAGCACGGCGGCGCTGTGGATCAGGATGTCCAGCGCCGGCCAGCGCCCGGCCACGGCATTGGCGAGCCGGGCGATCGAATCGCCATCGGTCAGGTCAACCGGGGCAATCGTTGCTGCGCCGCCGGCATCGAAGATGTGCTGCTCAACCGTTTCAAGCTTTTTGGTGTCGCGTCCGGTCAGGATAACGTGGGCACCTTCGCGGGCCAGCGCCTGCGCCGCCGCCGCGCCAATCCCGCCGCTGGCCCCGGTTACCAGCGCAACCTGCCCGTCAAAACGGTTCATGCAACTTTCCCGACCGGCAGCGAAAGCTGATCGGCGGCGGCGCTACGCTCAGCCAGATCGGTCAGCGCGGTGGGATAGTCGCCAGTGAAACAGGCATCGCAGTGCTGGGGGCAGGCGGCATCGCGCTTCACCTCTCCCACCGCGCGATAAAGCCCGTCGATCGAAACGAAGGCCAGACTATCGGCATGGATGAATTCGGCCATGGCCTGCACATCCATCCGCGCGGCCAGCAGCTTGGACCGTTCGGGCGTATCAACGCCGTAATAGCACGAATTGTTGGTTGGCGGGCTGGCGACCCGGAAATGCACTTCCTTGGCCCCGGCATCGCGCATCATCTGCNNGCGCACGATCGAATCGTCGATCAGGACGATCCGCTTGCCCGCCACCAGTGCGCGGTTGGCATTGTGCTTGCGCTTGACATCGGCATGGCGCGCGCCGTCCGACGGCTGGATGAAGGTCCGCCCGACATAGTGCGAACGGATGATGCCCAAGCCAAAGGGGATGCCCGATTGCTGGGCATAACCGATCGCCGCGGGCACACCGCTGTCAGGCACGGGCACCACCAGATCGGCCTCTACCGGAGCCTCTATGGCCAGTTCCACGCCAATCTGGCGGCGCACTTCGTAAACCGATTGGCCGTCCATCACCGAATCCGGACGGCTGAAATAGACGTGTTCAAAAATGCACGGGCGCGACGGGCGTTCACCAAAGGGGCGGTGGCTGGTAACCCGGCCGTCCTGGCGCACCTCGACGATTTCGCCCGGCTCGATTTCGCGCACGAATTCCGCGCCGACCACGTCAAGCGCCACCGTTTCGCTGGCAAAGACATGGGCATCGCCGATCCGGCCCATCACCAGCGGGCGGATGCCCAGCGGATCGCGGCAGGCGATCATCCGCTTGGGCGTCATGCAGATCAGTGAATAGGCCCCTTCGACCATGCGCAGCGCATCAACGAAACGGTCCATCAGCGTGGGATAGCGGCTGGTTGCGATCAGGTGGATGATCACCTCTGTATCCGAGGTTGACTGGAAAATCGCGCCTTTGTTCACCAGCTCCTGCTTAAGGTGCATGGCGTTGGAGATGTTGCCGTTGTGGGCAATCGAAAAACCGCCGCGCGCCAGATCAGCGTGCAGCGGCTGGACATTGCGCAGCCCCTGGCCACCGGTGGTTGAATAACGGACATGGCCCGATGCCATCGATCCGGGCAGTTCGGACAGCACCGTGCTTTCGGTAAAAACCTGCGCAACATGGCCCAGCCCGCGCCGGGCGAAGAATTCCTTGCCGTCCCAGCTGACGATCCCGCAGGCTTCCTGCCCGCGGTGCTGCAAGGCGTGCAGCCCCAGCGCGGTCATAGCCGCCGCATCCCTGGCACCGATCACGCCAAAGATGCCGCATTCCTCGCGTAGCTTGTCGCTATCGATGTCCCAGGGGGTTTCATCGCGCATGGTATCGGTTGAAGTCATCGGAAAATCGCCTGGCCCGCAAGTGCACCGTTCGGGCGCGCATTTGGGCCTTCGCCTGCCAGAAAGCAAGGGTGAGGTCGCGCGGCATCCCCGTCCGGCATGGACCCGCCTTGCCAGCCCTGCCGCGCGGCCCTACACCGGCGCTTCCTGATCCACCTGACCTTGCGAGCTGCTGCTTGATCCTCTCCCCCTTCGAATGGACCATTGCCAAGCGCTATATGCTGCCCGGGCGGGGGGAGGCATTCATTGCCCTTGTCGCCGGGATCAGCCTGGCCGCGGTGATGCTGGGCGTTGCGGCGCTGGTCATCGTGATGAGCGTGATGAACGGGTTCCGCGCCGAACTGTTCGACAAGATTGTGGGGCTGAACGGCCATGCGATAGTTCAGGCCTATGGCGGGCCGCTGGATAACTGGCGCGGTGTGCTTCAGGATGTGCGGGCAACGCCTGGCGTAGTCCGGGCATCGCCGCTGATCGAACAGCCGCTGCTCGGCAGCCTTAACGGCCGGGTCGAAGCGGTCTTCGCCCGGGGCAACACGCAGGAAGATATTCAGCGGCTTGCGCCCAAGGTGCAGGCCGGATCGCTCGCCGGGCTGACCCCCGGCAGCGGCAATGTGGCGATCGGATCGCAGCTTGCGCAAAATCTTGGCGCGCGGGTGGGGGACAATATCACCGTCATCAATCCGCAGGGCCAATCGACCCCCTTCGGCACCGTGCCGCGTCAGATATCCTATCACATCGCCGCGATTTTTGAGATCGGGGTCTATGACTATGACGAACGGTTCGTGGTCATGCCGATTGCTGATGCGCAGACCCTGTTGCTGTCCGGCGATACCGTCGGGATGATAGAGGTGCAGGTGGCCGATCCGGACAATGTCTCCCAAATCCTTGCCCCGGTGGCGCAGAAGCTGAACGGGCGGGCGGTGATTCAGGATTGGAAGACGATCAACGCCAGCCTGTTTGAAGCGCTGGCGGTGGAACGGGTGGCGATGTTCGTGGTGCTGTCGATCATCGTGCTGGTTGCGGTGTTCAACATCCTGTCCAGCCTGATCATGCTGGTCCGCGCCAAAACCCGCGATATCGCGATTCTGCGCACCATGGGCGCAACCCGGCAATCGCTGCTGAAAATATTCGTGACCATCGGCTTCGTCATCGGCGCATTGGGCACCCTGGCCGGGCTGCTGCTGGGCTTTGTATTCCTGTTTTTCCGCCAGCCGATCGTCCACCTGATTGAAAAGATCACCGGGCAGAACCTGTGGGATCCCTCGATCCGGTTCCTTACACAGCTGCCCAGCCGCAGCGATCCGGTGGAAATCACGGTGATCTGCGTGATGGCGCTGGTGTTCAGCTTCCTGGCCACGCTTTATCCCGCATACCGCGCGGCGAGTACCGATCCGGTGCAGGTGCTGCGTTATGAATGATCAGGGACCGCACGGCGATGTCGTTAAACTGACAGGGCTGACCCGCAGTTTTGAGCAGGGCGGGGTGCGGATTGACGTGCTGCGCGGGGTCAACCTGACGGTTGCCGCCGGGGAGATCGTCGCCCTGCTTGGCCCCTCCGGCTCGGGCAAATCGACCCTGCTTCAGGCGGTCGGACTGCTTGAGGGCGGCTTTGGCGGGCGGATTGAGATTTGCGGGACCGATGCTTCCGCGCTGTCGAGCGACGAGCGGACCACCCTGCGGCGCGACCGGATCGGCTTCGTCTATCAATTCCACCACCTGCTGCCTGATTTCAATGCGCTGGAAAATGTGGTTCTGCCCCAGCTGGTCGCCGGAACGGATCGCGCCGCGGCAGAGGCGCGCGGCACGGAATTGCTGGATGCCCTTGGCCTTGCCGCGCGGCTGGATCACCGGCCCAGCCAGCTTTCCGGCGGTGAGCAACAGCGCGTAGCCGTGGCCCGCGCCCTGGCCAACCGCCCGGCTCTGGTCCTGGCGGATGAGCCGACCGGCA
>JAFEEX010000049.1:33951-48320 GCA_018240895.1 Pseudomonadota bacterium
ACTGGTGCGCGGGCAGGGCAGCGCCGCCCTGGTGGCGACGCATAACGAGCGGCTGGCGCAATCGGTGGACCGCATGGTACGCCTGCATGAAGGAGTGCTGGAATGAGCGAAGCCAAAACCATTGCCGATTTCACCGCCACCCTGCCCAATGGCGAAGTGGTGAGCCTGGCCGACAAGCTGGGCAAGGTAATCCTGGTGGTCAACACCGCCAGCAAATGCGGCTTTACCCCGCAGTATGACGGGCTTGAGGCGCTGTGGAACAAGTACCGGGACCGGGGTTTTGAAGTGATCGCCTTCCCCTGCAACCAGTTTGGCGGGCAGGAACCGGGCAGCGCGGACGAGATCGCGGAATTTTGCAAGGTCAACTTCGGCCTCAGTTTTCCGCTGATGGGCAAGATAGAGGTCAACGGCCCCGGCGCGCCGCCGCTGTATGACTGGCTGAAGAATGCGGCTCCGGGCCTGATGGGTTTCAATTCGATCAAGTGGAACTTCACCAAGTTCCTGATCGACCGTCAGGGCCACGTCGTGAAGCGCTATGCCCCGGTGGACAAGCCGGCGGGTCTGGAAAAGGACATCGAGAAGCTGTTGTAACGGCCTTGATCTGAACCGATCCCGCTCGGGCTGAGCGGGGCGGGGAGTGGATGAGCAGGCATTCCGATGGTTGGGGAAAGATCGATGTGATCTTCGCCTTATTGTCCCTCGTCCCCTTTCGAATCGCGTCATAAGTCCTAATCTGGCTCCCATGGCCTTTGAACCCTTCGTCCCCCTGCGCGTCTATTCGAGCTATACCATGCTTGAAGGGGCGATTGACCCGAAGGCTTTTGCCAAGCTGGCGCGGGACCGGGCCTTTCCCGCCATCGCGATGACTGATCGCAACGGGCTTTACGGGGCGATGGCCTTTGCCGCGGCGTGCCGGGATGCGGGAATTCAGCCGATTGTCGGCACCACCCTGGGGGTGCGCCGGCCCCTGCGGCAGGCCCAGGGTGAGCGGGACGATGTGGTGATCGACTGGCTGACCCTGCTGGTGCAGGATGAGACCGGGTGGCTCAATCTTTGCCATCTGGTCAGCATGGCCCATCTTGATCGTCCGCTGGAACTTGATCCCCACGTTACCCTGGACGATTTGACGGGTCGCAGCGATGGGCTGATCTGCCTGGCCGGGGCGGGTGACGGCGCGGTGGCGCGGCTGCTGGGCGAGCAGCAGGAAATCGCGGCCAACGCCTATTGCGCGCGGCTTGAAACGCTGTTTCCCGGCCGGCTCTATATCGAGATCGCCCGGCGCGGTGATGCCGAAGAAGACGCGGGCGAGGATGCCCTGATCGATCTGGCCTATGCCCGCGATCTGCCGCTGGTGGCGACCAACCCGGCCAATTTCGCCGCGCCCGATTTCCACGGTGCGCACGATGCCATGCTGTGCATCGCCAATGCGACGCATATCGATGCCGCGGAGCGTCCCCGCTCCAGCCGCGAGGCCTGGGTCAAGTCCGGGCCGATGATGGCAGAGCTGTTTGCCGATCTGCCCGAAGCCCTGGCCAATACTCTGGTTGTGGCGCGGCGCTGTGCCTATGCCCCGCCCAAGCGCAAGCCACTGCTGCCCAGCCTTGCTGGCGACAAGGAAGGCGAGGCGCAGATGCTGATCGATGATGCCCGCGCCGGGCTGATCAGCCGTTTGCGGCCATATTACCATGAAGCCGTCCAGGCTGAGCTTGTCGAAGCCCTGTCCTGCCCCTTCAGCGATATCGAGGAAGGGCGGCAGTCCTTCGACAAGCTGAGGACCGACGGGATCTGGGAAGAGATTCTGGAATACCGCAAGCGGCTCGATTTCGAGACCGGCATCATCAACAAGATGGGCTTTGCCGGCTATTTCCTGATCGTGGCTGACTTTATCAAGTGGGCCAAGGAAAACGATATTCCGGTGGGACCGGGGCGCGGTTCGGGCGCGGGATCGGTGGTTGCCTGGGCGCTGACCATCACCGATCTTGATCCGCTGCGGCTGGGGCTGCTGTTTGAACGCTTCCTCAACCCCGAACGCGTGTCGATGCCAGACTTCGATATCGATTTCTGCGAAACCCGGCGGGGCGAGGTGATCCGCTATGTCCAGGCCAAATATGGCCACGATCACGTTGCCCAGATCATCACCTTCGGCAAGCTGAAGGCCCGCGCGGTGCTGCGCGATACGGGCCGCATCCTGCAGATGAGCTATGGCCAGGTTGACCGGCTGTGCAAGATGGTGCCCAACCATCCGACCGATCCCTGGACGCTGCCGCGCGCGCTTAACGGCGTGGCCGAATTGAAGCGCGAATACGACACCGATGATGAGGTGAAACGGCTGATCGATCTGGCCGTCCAGCTTGAAGGCCTGCCGCGCAACAGTTCCACTCACGCCGCCGGCGTGGTGATCGGCGATCGCCCGCTGGCGGAGCTGGTGCCGCTTTACCGCGATCCGCGCTCCGATATGCCGGTGACCCAGTTCGACATGAAATATGTCGAGGATACCGGCCTTATCAAATTTGACTTCCTGGGCCTTAAAACGCTGTCAGTCCTGCGCAAGGCGGTGGAGCTGCTGGGCAAGCGGGAGATCGCGATCGATCTGTCCGCGCTCGCCTGGGATGACGCGCAGGTTTACCGCCTGTTGCAGTCTGGCGACACGGTCGGGGTGTTCCAGCTTGAATCCGAAGGGATGCGCCGCACGCTGGCGGCAGTGAAGCCGACCAACTTTGGCGACATTATCGCGCTGGTTTCGCTCTATCGCCCCGGGCCGATGGACAACATCCCCCTGTTTGGCCGGCGCAAGAACGGCGCGGAACATATTGAATATCCCCATGAAAAACTGGAGGGCATTCTTTCAGAGACCTATGGCATCTTCGTCTATCAGGAACAGGTGATGCAGGCCGCGCAGATTCTGGCCGGCTATTCGCTGGGCGATGCCGATCTGCTGCGCCGCGCCATGGGCAAGAAGGTTCAGGCGGAAATGGATGCCCAGCGCCAGCGCTTCGTCGATGGCTGCAAGGAGGTGTCGGGAATCGACAAGGGCAAGGCCAATGAGCTGTTCGATTTGATCGACAAGTTCGCCGGCTATGGCTTCAACAAAAGCCACGCCGCCGCCTATGCCTTGCTTGCCTATCAGACTGCCTGGCTCAAGACGCATTACCCGCACGAATTCTACGCCGCTTCGATGTGCTTCGATATGCACCAGTCGGAAAAGCTGTCGATCTATGTCGATGATATGCGCCGCAACGCGGTGGCGCTGGAAGGGCCGGACATCAACCGCAGCGAGGCGGAATTTACCGTTGAGCGGACTGATGAGGGCTATGCCGTGCGCTATGCCCTGGCCGGCATCCGCAATGTCGGCGAAAAAGCGATGGACCAGCTTGTTGCCGAGCGAGAGGCGCATGGCTGGTTTGAAAGCCTGGAGGATCTGTTCCGCCGCGTGCCTTATGGCGCGATGAACCGCCGCGCGCTGGAAGGGCTGGCGGGCGCGGGCGCGTTTGATGGTCTGGAACACAACCGCGCCCGGGTGCTGACCAACGCCGATATGCTGCTGGCCGTGGCTGACGAGGCGGAGCGGACGCGCAATTCCGGCCAGCACGGGCTGTTCGGGGGGGATGATCACGCCGCCCCGGTTTTGCGTCTGGCCGATTGCGATCCGTGGAGCCGGGCCGAGCAGATGGCCAAAGAGCGGGAAAACTTTGGCTTCTATTTCGCGGCGCACCCGGTTGAGCAATGGCGCGCGGTGGCATCGGCCAACGGGGCGCGGTCCTATGCCAGCCTGATGGAATCGGGCGTTCCGGGCGGCGGGCGGCAGCCGGCGGTGATCGCCGCGATGGTGGAAGGGGTGCAGCGGCGCAAGACCAAGCGCGGCAACGATTTTGTCATGGCTGATTTTTCAGACAGTTCGGGACAGTTTTCCGCGTCCTGCTTTGAGGAATCGCTGGTTGAACCGATGATCCAGTGGGCAAAGGACGGCACCTGCCTGCTGTTGCAGGTAGAACTTGACGCGCCCAGCCCGGATGAACCGCCGCGCGTCACCGTGCGCGGGGGCAGACCGCTGGCCGAGGTCAAGAGTGCGGCCAGCATGGTGCTGAAGCTTGATGTGCTGCGGCCCGAGGCTTTTGACGAGCTCAAGGCGCTGCTGATCGGCGGGGCCGACGGGCGCGGCGAAGTGTTTGCCCGGCTGCGCACCGGGGCCGAAAATGAACCGGTAATCCGGCTTGGCCGAGATTTCCAGATCGACGGCGATCTCGCTGAACGCTTGGCAAGTGTCGATGGGCTTGCCAATGTAGCCCTGACAGCGCGCCGCGGACCAGCCAACCTGAGGCTTGTCGCGTAGCCGCGCGTAAGAATCGGGAGAAGCAGATGCTGGGCGCAATGCAGGACTGGGATCTTCGGGTAACACGGCTGATCGATCATGCCGCGAAGGAACAGGGCGGGCGCGAAATCGTTACCCGCTGGGCCGATGGCAGCGAAACGCGGACCAATTGGGCAGGCGTGCGTCAGGACGCGCTGAAGATGGCCCAGGCCCTGCGCAAGCTGGGAATCAAGCCGGGGGACCGGGTTGCCACCCTGGCGATGAACCATGCCCGCCATCTGGTAAGCTGGTACGGCGTGGTTGGCGCTGGCGGGGTGCTGCACACCGTCAACCCGCGGCTGTTTGACGATCAGCTTGAATATATCGCCAACCATGCAGAGGATCAGGTGCTGCTGTATGATGCGGCCTTTGCCCCGCTGGTTGAGCGGATGAAGCCAAAGTGGATCACGATCCGCCACTACATCTGCTTTGACGGCAAGCCGGATGGCAGCCCGGGCAGCGAATTCGAACACTGGATCGGGGCTGAGGACGGCGATACCGATTGGACCCCGGGTGACGAGCGTGACCCTGCCATGCTGTGCTACACCAGCGGCACCACCGGCAATCCCAAGGGCGTGCTGTACGAACACCGCTCAACCATGCTGCACGCCATCACCGGCCTGCAACCGGCGATCTTCGATATGGATGCAACCACGGTGATGCTGCCGGTGGTGCCGATGTTCCACGCCGCAAGCTGGGGATTGCCGTGGTCCGGCGCGGCGGCGGGGATCAAATTCGTGTTCAGCGCGGTGAACGATGCCGCGGTGCTGTGCGATCTGATGAACCGGGAAAAGGTGACTCATTCCGCCGGGGTGCCAACGGTGTGGCTGGCCACCTTTCAGCACATGGACGCCACCGGCGCGACGCTCAATACCCTGCGCCATGCGATCATCGGCGGCTCAGCCGCGCCGCGCTTCATGCTGGAACGGCTGATGAAGGCCGGGATAAATGTCGCTCACGCCTGGGGCATGACCGAAACCAGCCCGATCGGCACCACCGGGGCCAAGACGTTTGACTGGGATGACAAGACCTTTGAAGAACAGCTTGATATCAAGCAAATGCAGGGGCGTGTTCCATTCGGGGTTGAACTGCGCACCGTTGATCTGGACGATCCATCGGTGGTTCTGCCGCGTGACGGCAAGGCCAGCGGCGCATTGCAGGTGCGTGGGCCCTGGATCATCAAGCGCTATTTCAAGGCTGAGGCTGAGGCGGTTGATGCCGAGCAATGGTTTGATACCGGCGACGTCGGCATCCTGCACCCCGATGGCACCCTGCAACTGACTGATCGGACCAAGGACGTGATCAAGAGCGGGGGTGAGTGGATCAGCTCGGTCGAGCTGGAAAACGCCGCGATCGGTCACCCGGCCGTGGCGGAGGCGGCCGCAATCGGAATCTATCATCCCAAATGGGACGAACGCCCGATCCTGGTGGTGGTCAAAAAGCCGGGGGCCGAAGTATCACCGGATGAGATCAAGGCTCACCTGGCCAAAAGCGTCGCCAAATGGTGGCTGCCCGACGCGGTGGAATTCGTTGACGCAATTCCCCACGGGGCGACCGGCAAGATCAGCAAGAAAGACCTGCGCGATCAGTTCAGCGATTATAAACTGGTCGATGCGTGATGGCCGGACATATCGACCCATCCCGTGAAAACTGGCAGCGTTTCAAGGTTCTGCCGCGGGATCGGCCGATCCAGATGCTCAACCTGATCAAGTTTCGCGATTTTGCGGACTATCCGGCGGACCATCCCAATCACGGCAAGGGGCTGACCGGGCGCGAAGCTTATGAGATCTACAAGGCCGGCTTCCAGCGGCTCGTCGCGGATGACGGCGCGGCGATGATCTGGCAGGCCCCGATGGAATGCGTCGTCACCGGCCCCGAAGGCGAATGGGATGAGGCGTTCGTGATGGGCTATCCCGACAGCGGCGCATTCATGGCCATGGTCAAGAACGCGCAATACATCCGCGATGTCGTCCCCCACCGCACCGCCGCAGTCGCGGACAGCCGCCTGATCCGGTTTGCGGGGTAGGGTGATGGCGACCAATTCCGGGGAGGCTGCTTGTTGCGTTTTTCCCACTGGAGCTGTGTGCCCGGACACGACAACCTTTCGGACCCTGTTCTCTTCCCTGAAAGGGGAGAGGGCTGCCTCTGTTCCCTCCACCATTGCAGGGGCTCACAAACCAATCGATCACCAATCGGTTTGCTGAACGCCAGATGCGCTCACATTGTGATTGCCAGTTCACCGTGTTGACGGGGCGGGTCGGGCGTAGCACTATACTTTTATGAGGCAGGCGGTTCCCCTGCGTTTCGGGCCTGGATATCTGCGACTTCTGCTGGTCGCCGTCGCGGTGCTTCTGTGGCCAAATCCTGCGGGGGCCAAGGTCAGCTATCGCATCTCTCCGACCATGCGGGCGGGAAATTTGGTCAGTGTCGGCGTGGAAATCCGTTTGAAAGCCGATGCCGCGGGCCACGTTACGCTGGACCTGCCCGATTCCTATGGCGGAGAAAAAGAGCATTGGCGGCATCTTCGCAATTTCGCCGTTGTTGGTGCCAGGGCCGATGCTCCCGATGTGCATACCCGGGTGCTGACCGCGCGCCCTGGGGCGCTGATCACCATTCGCTACGACGTTGTCAGCGCCTATGCGGAAGATCCGAATGCCACGGATGGCAATCCCTACAAGGGGCCGATTGTCCGTCCAACCTGGTTTGCCGCGCTGGGGGAAACCTGGCTTGCCACGCCGCGCGGCCGCGATGACGAGGAGGTTTCATTCCGGTGGTCGGGATGGCCCAAGGACTGGCACCGGGTCTCGAGTGCCGATCCGCCGCATGGAACCGTGGCGGAATTGGCGGAAAACACTTTGCTGGCCGGTCCCGGCGTAAGGATTGTTGATCGCCCGATAACCGGCGGCACCCTGCGCGTCGCATTCAGGGGCAAACTGCCGGTCGCTGACGCCAGTTTCGCCGATTCGGTCCAGAACATCGTTTCCGCGCAGCGCAGGTGGTGGGGTGATCAGGCGGGGCCTTACACCGTGACCCTGTTCGAACTTGCCCCGAAACCTGGCAGCACGTCATCTGGCGGAACTGGGCGCCGCCGCGGTTTTGCCATGTACGCGACCAGCGATGTCGATGCGGGCAATCTGGTCAGAACCATTGCGCACGAGCATCTGCACAACTGGTCGCCCCGCCGCATGGGGGCGATGGCGGACGGTGACGAAGAGCGGCTGGATTATTGGGCGAGCGAGGGATTCACTGACTTTCTGACCGCCCGCACCATGGCCTGGGCCGGACTGTGGACTCCGCAGCAGTTTCAGGGAAACCTCAATACCGTGCTTGCCCGGCTTGCCTCCAGTCCGGCGCGTCTCGCGCCCAACAGCCGGATAAGGACGGATTTCTGGAAAGACGATGCGGTGGGGCAGTTGCCCTATGACCGCGGCATGGTGTTCGCGCTGCTGCTTGATCACCGGTTGCGGGCGCTCGGCAAAGGCGGCCTGGACCCCGCTCTGAAACGGATGCGGGACCACTGGGTGCATTCGCCAGCCGGCGCGAAGCCAATGCTGCGAGACAACCTGATCGCCGCCCTTGATCAAGCCGGCCTTGACGCACGCCCCCTGATCGCGCGCTATATAGAGGCAGGTGAACCAATTACGCTGGCACCCGATCTGTTTGGTGCCTGCGCAGTGGTGGACAATGTGATGCGGCCAGCCTTTGACCCCGGCTTTGATCGCGCGCAAAGCAGGGCCAAGGGCATCATTACCGGCGTGGACAAGCGCGGAAAGGCTTACGCGGCCGGACTTCGTGATGGCATGGTGAGAACCGGATTTGTCAGCGGTGAAGAGGGAAACTCATCGATCACCCTCGCCTATCGGGTCAAAGATTTGGACGGCCGCGAACGGGTGATTGAATGGAAGCCTGAAGGGGCCAGTTCCATACCGATGCAACAGGTGCGGCTTACCGGCGATGCCAACGCGTGTCGGCAGCGGTTTGGCGGGAATTAAGGCAGGCGATCGGTATCCTAGCGTCCCGCTCAAAGTTTCTTCGCCACCAGGGTATGAATTTCGGTGGTCAGTCGGTTGTTGATTGCGACCAGTTTGTGCAGTTCGTCCGTAATCTGAAGCAGCGCTTCGGCATCTTTGTAGGTCTGGTAGGCCTGCTTGTCCGACGCGGCGGAGGCTACGTTCTGGCCGACCATGATGATCGACAGCAGCACCAGTTGCAGAAAGGTCTGGGCGATCCAGGCGATCAGCGGCGCGGTGCCGCCGGCGATTGCGGCGGGCAGGCTGATCAGCGCCAGCGCGGCAAAGGCATAGGCGCACCACATTGTCCCCACGACATTGGTGATCTTGACCGTCAGCCAGCCATTGAACCCCGAAATGACCGACGCGGCGCTGGCCACTCCTTCCTTTTCGCGGTCGATCAGGCGCGGATGCGAAGCGGGCAGGGCGGGCGCGGCATTGGCATCGGACATCAAGGTATCTCCTGATCGGGATCGATGCGCGATCCTGCCGCATAAGTCAGGCACAACCAAGCCATCAGATCAGCCGCATCTGCCCGTTGGCGGAAGGGCGGATGAAGCGGCTGCAATCGAGCTGCGGGTGGTTGCGGTTCATCCCCAGCCGCCGGGTTGCAATGCGGAAACGGGTGCGGAACAGATCGGCCCAGACGCCCTGCGGCTTCATCCGGCTGAAGAACGATGGATCGTTGTCACGCCCGTTCCGCACCGACTGGACGATGTGCATCACCTTGGCCGCGCGATCGGGGTAATGCACGCCAAGCCATTCGCGGAACAGCGGGGCAACCTCATGCGGCAGGCGCAGCATGATCCAGCTGGCGGATGTCACCCCGCGCCGCGCCGCTTGCGCAAGAATGTCTTCGATAAATTCGTCAGTGATCGAGGGAATGACCGGGGCGATCGAAACGTGCGCCGGCACGCCCGCCTCAACCAGCTTGCCCAGTGCCTCAAGCCGCTTGGCGGGCGCGCTTGCCCTTGGTTCGAGCAGGCCCGACAGCCGCGCATCAAGACTGGTCACCGAAACCGCGACCGCAACCAGATCGCGCCGGGCCAGTTCGGTCAGCAGATCAATGTCGCGCACCACCCGCGCGCTTTTGGTGGTGATCGTCACCGGATGGTAGCATTCCAGCGCCACTTCCAGGATCGCCCTCGTGATCCGGTAGCGCCCCTCGATCGGCTGATAGGGATCGGTGTTGGTCCCCATCGCGATCGGGGCAGGGCGGTAATTTGGCCTGGCCAGCGTCTCACGCAGCAGCCGCGCGGCATCGGGCTTGGCGAACAGCCGGGTTTCAAAATCCAGCCCCGGCGACAGGTCATGATAAGCGTGCGTCGGCCGCGCAAAGCAATAGATGCAGCCATGCTCGCACCCGCGATAGGCGTTGATCGAGCGGTCAAAAGGAATGTCGGGCGATCGGTTGAAGCCGATGATGGTGCGCGGTTTTTCCTCTGTCACGGCGGTCCGCAGTTTGGGGGTGGGGCCGTCTATCCCTTCGCGCTCGTCCAGCCAGTCGCCGTCAGCCTCGCGCGCTGCCAGCCCAAAGCGCTGAGGCACCGCGCCCGATTGCGCGCCGCGGCCGTGGACCTTGGGGGAGGGATTCACCATCCCCCAACTTTAGAACATAATGAGAACTTTGGAAAGGCTCAGCGGCTGCGCAGGATCGTCCCGTTGGTCGCCATCCGCACGGCCTGCGATCCGGCCAGCCCGGGGAAGGTTGGCCACAGGCCCTGGGCCAGCGCGATGCGGCTTTCGGATGGGCCGCCGGCCTGGCGTTCATACATCCAGTAATTGCGCATCACGATGTTCACATAACCGCGCGTCTCCCAATAGGGGACGCTTTCGATCCACAGCAGGGGATCGCCCTTGTCCTTGATCTCAACCTGCCAGCGGGTAACCGGGGTAAGCCCGGCGTTGTAGGCGGCCATCACCTTGGGCAGCAGCCCCTGGGTGCCGGCCGAATCGCGCAGCATCTGCAAATGCCTTTGCCCGAATGCCAGATTGACTTCCGGCTGGTTGAGATCGCTGGGCGATCCGCGATAGCCCAGATCTTCTGAATGGTCCCTGGCCGCCGCCGGCATGATCTGCATCAGCCCGCGCGCGCCGGTGCCGCTGATCGCCCCGGTGCGGAACACCGATTCCTGCAGGGCGTGAGCATAGACCAGCGCAGGGTCAACCTTCCACCCGCCAACCGGGGTCCACTTGGGCGTGGGGAAACGGGCAGCGGGCTCGGACTGGCCGCCATAGGGCGCGTTGTAAGCCATCCACAACTGGGTGGAGGGCAGGCCAAGATCGCGGGCCAGGCGTGACAGCGGCTGATACTGCCCGGGCGATCCGATCCGCGCCTGATGGCGCAGCACTTCATCGGCCAGGCCGTCCTTGCCCACTTCCGCCAGCTCAACCGCAACGCGGACGTTGGGTACATCGCGCATCTGCTGCCAGTCGGCCTGGCTGAAATCGGGCGATTCGTGGGTTTTGGGCAGGACCAGGCCAAGCTGCTCACCAGCCAGCATCCCGTACAGCGTCTCGTCCATCCGCGCCGCCGCCTTGAGCGGAGTGGCGGCCAGTTCAGGCTTGCGGCAACGCACCAGCGCGCGGCTTTGCCAGAACAGCGCTGCGGCGGAAAGCTCTGCATTGTCAGACGCGGCGGCGGTGCGGGCAAAGGCATCGCCGGCCCCGGCGCAGTCATCCAGCCGCCAGGCCGCCAGCCCCGCCGTCCACCAGCCTTCCGCCACCCACGGCCCGGCCCCGTCATTGGCGGTCTGGGCCAGGGCATAGGCGCTGGCATCGTCATTTTCTATGTAATAGGACCAGGCAACCTTGGCCCGCCATTCAGCGCGGGTTGGCGCGGAAAGCTGCGTATCGATCCCGTCAAGCAGGGCCTTGGCCCCGGCGGGATCATCGCCCTTGATCTTGCCCAGAATTCCTGCCGACACCGCACCGGGCATGGTGCCATCATTGGTATCGCGCGGGCGCTGGCGCTTGGCACGGCTGGGCTGGCTGACCAGCGAATTGGCCGCTGGCAGCGCCGGCAGGGCGGTTACGCCGCGCTTCATCGCCAATGACGCGATCTGTTCGGTCTGCGGCAGTTCCGCCCCCCGCGTCAGCCAGGCTGACAGATCAGACGCTTCGATCTTGGGAGAAGTGGCGGCAAGGTAATATTCGGCGCGGGCCACCTGATGCAGCGGGCCGTCGGCCTGCTGAGAGAACATCGCCTGCACCCGCGTCCAGTCGCCCCGGTCAATCGCGGCAAACAGTTCGCGGTAATAGGCGCGCTCATCCTGAGTCAGCAGGGTGGGCACGGCGGTACTGGCGGCGCGGTTGCGGAAATAGTCCACCGCGGCGCTGTTGGCCTGCGCCGCCGCCGGCAGCAGTGCAGCGCCCGCGGCGAATGCCAGGCCGGTAATGCGCAGTCTTGCACCCCAATTCACGTCTGCTTCGTCCCTATCCAGTCCGACCCGGTCCATTCCAGCAAGGCCTGCCACAACCGCGCCTTGGCGCGCGGCCGCATTGCCAAAGCGCTCAGCGCAGGCGCAGCCAGCACCGGAATGCTGGCGCCTTCATGGTGAAAATTGGGTAAAATGCCGGATGTTTTCGCCGGATCGTGGCCAACAAGCGATGAGACGTTGCTGCCAAACACCAGCAGCCGGCGTGGCCGGGCCAAAGCGACGTGATGCGCGGTCAGCGCGCCAAGTCCGGCTGCGCTCAGCCCAGCCCAATCGGGCATCGGCATATGGCGGGGCAGGGCGCTGGCGATATAGGCCTGATCTTGCGCCAGACCCAGCGCGTGCAGGATTGCGGCCAGCAGCTTGCCTTGCGGTCCGGACAGCAGATGCTCGCCATCTTCTGCCTCGGGATGGTCGACCAGCACCATCAGCGGCGCGCCCGCCGGTCCGCGCGGCGGCACCCGCCCGGTCACCGATCCCTCATCAAGGGAGGGTTCGGCCAGCCACCACGAAAAAAACTGATCGTGCGAATGCGGCCAAGTCTGCGGGTCGCCGCCCAGGGGCTGCTGGACCGGCGCAGGCGGTGCAGGCGCGCGCGCGGTGATCGCGGGGGTGGGGGCCGCTTCCGTTACGGCAGATTGGGTGGGCGTCAGCCATGACCGCGCCTCATCCACGAAATCACAGTCGACCCCGGCATCGCGCCACCAGGCAAAAGCAGCGGTAATCGCCGCCGCGCCCAACGCATTTTCCCTTGCCGTTTGTTCTGCCGCAGTCACACTGCGGTCTTGACCTGCCGCGACGCTGCAATCAAGGCTTGGCGCGACAAAAAGGCGCAGGGCAACAGTGGGGAACGGACCAAGACCATGAGCGAACGCGAATCAATGCCGTATGACGTGGTGATTGTTGGGGGCGGGCCAGCCGGCCTTGCCGCGGCGATCCGGCTCAAGCAGGTAAACCCCGAACTGACAGTTTGCATCCTTGAAAAAGGCAGCGAGATCGGCGCCCACATCCTGTCCGGTGCGGTGGTTGACCCCAAGGCGCTTGATGAACTGCTGCCCGACTGGCGGACCCAGGGCTGCCCGATGGCGGAAGTGCCGGTGACTGATAATTGGCATTGGGTGATGAGCAAGTCTGGCAAGACCGCGATTCCGCACTGGCCCATGCCGCCGCTGCTGTCGAACAAGGGCAACTACACCGGCAGCCTGGGCAACCTGTGCCGCTGGTTGGCGGGCAAGGCTGAGGAACTGGGGGTAGAGATTTTTCCCGGCTTCCCGGCCAGCGAAGTGCTGTTCAATGCTGACGGGTCGGTAAAGGGCGTTGCCACTCAGGACATGGGCGTCGCCCGGGATGGCAGCCATAAGGGCGATTATCAGCCCGGGATGGAACTCCACGCCAAATACACCTTCTTTGCCGAAGGTGTGCGTGGCCATCTGACCAAAAAGCTCAAACGCGATTTTGCCCTTGATGCGGAAAGTCAGCCGCAGATCTATGGGCTGGGCATCAAGGAACTGTGGGACATCGATCCTGCAAAGCACGTTCCGGGCCGGGTGATCCATACCCAGGGTTGGCCACTTAGCGATAGCGGCACCAACGGCGGCGGCTTTCTGTACCATCAGGCGAACAATCAGGTCGCCTTGGGCTTTGTCACCTGGCTCAACTACAAGAACCCTTATGTCTTCCCGTTCGAGGAAATGCAGCGCTGGAAGCAGCACCCGGAAATTCGCGCAATTTTGGAAGGAGGTCGCCGGGTTTCCTATGGCGCGCGCGCGATCAACGACGGTGGCTGGCAAGCGGTGCCCAAGCTTGATTTCCCGGGCGGGGTGTTGATTGGCTGTTCGGCGGGTTTCGTCAACGTGCCGCGGATCAAGGGCAGTCACACCGCGATGAAAAGCGGAATGCTGGCCGCCGAGGCGGCCGCAGGCGCGATCGCCACGGGCCGCACATCGGATTCGCTGGGTGAATATGACGCGGCGGTGCGCGAAAGCTGGATCGCGAAGGAACTGAAGCTGGTTCAGAACGTGTTGCCGGCGATGGAAAAGTTTGGTGACGATATCGGCACGGTTCTGGGCGGTATCGATATGTGGATGCGCACGCTCAAAATCGGCTTGCCCATTACGATGAAGCTTCATCCGGATTATAAATCGCTTGAACGCGCCGATCTCTACAAGCCGATCGCCTATCCCAAACCCGATGGGGTCATCAGCTTTGATCGTCTTTCCAGCGTGGCGCAAAGCTTTACCAACCATGCGGAAGATCAGCCGGTGCACTTGCAGGTTGCCGATATGGAACTGCAGAAGATCAGCGAGCTGGGCGTTTTCGCCGGTCCATCGACGCGTTATTGTCCGGCGGGGGTCTATGAATGGCTGGGCGTTGAGGAAGGCGAGCCGCGCTACCAGATCAACGCCCAGAACTGCGTNNGACCTGCGACATCAAGGACCCCAATCAGAACATCACCTGGGTCACCCCGGAAGGCGGCGGTGGGCCAAATTACCCGAATATGTGATTGCAGGAGGTCAGATTCTCTCTCTCTCCTTCAGGGGAGAGACACGAAGGCTTGGCAGCTTGTCTGCCTAG
>JAFEEX010000049.1:48404-49432 GCA_018240895.1 Pseudomonadota bacterium
AAGATCAACCTGGCGCTGCACGTCAGGCGGCGGCGGGGGGATGGCTATCATGAACTGGAAACCCTGTTCGCCTTCGTTGATGCCGGGGACCGGCTTGCCGCTACGCCCTCCGCGCGGGACGAGTTGCACACCGCAGGCGAATTCGCGGGGGTGCTTGACGACCCGTTTGACAACATCGTCGCAAAGGCGCTGTCCGCGCTGCCCCGGTCGCAAGGCTGGGCCGTGACGCTGGAGAAGAACCTGCCGGTTGCCGCCGGGCTGGGCGGCGGATCGGCCGATGCCGGGGCGATCTTTCGGCTGGTCGAACGCGAATGTGGCCTGCCCGCCGATTGGCATGATCGCGCCTCTGCCCTGGGAGCAGACGTTCCTGCCTGCGTTCGCAGCGAGGCCTGCATCGGGCGCGGTACCGGGACTGAGCTTGTGCCCGTGATCAATGATCTGGCCGGAACCCCGGTGCTGCTGATCAATCCCCGGATCGCCGTTCCGACCGGGCCGATCTTCGCCCATTGGCATGGCCGCGACGGCGGGCCGTTGATGGGGGAAACCGCCCGCGAGATCGCCGATTGCAACTGCAATGATTTGCAGGACATTGCGATCGCGCAACACCCCCCGATTGCCGATGTGCTGAACGACCTTGCCGACACCGCGCCGCTGCTCTGCCGAATGTCAGGTTCGGGCGCGACCTGCTTTGCCTTGTACGGCACCATCGCCCAGCGGGACGCTGCGGCGCAGGCGATCGCGCGGCGCCGGCCCGACTGGTGGCAGATGACGGGGGCGTTGCGGTGAGTGGGCACGAAGCCTGGCGGCTGATTGGCACCCCTCGCTTTGGCGGCATTCTGGTGGTGTCGGACCATGCCAGCAACCGGGTGCCTGATGACATCGATCTGGGCATCGATCCCGCCTTGCTGGATCAACACGTTGCGATCGACATCGGGGTGGGTGCTGTGGGGGCGCTGATGGCGGAGCGGGCCGGCACGGCGGCGTTTCAGGCCAGTGCCAGCCGCCTGGTCTGCGACGTCAACCGCGAG
>JAFEEX010000049.1:49446-49592 GCA_018240895.1 Pseudomonadota bacterium
CGACGGCCATGCGATCCCCGGCAATGCGCTGGACCATGCGGCACACCTGGCCCGGCTTGAGCGCTTTCACACGCCCTATCACGCCGCGCTGGCCGATCTGCTGAACACCGCGCCGCCGGCCCTGATCCTCTCGCTCCACAGCTTCA